>MHBL01000300.1 GCA_001803235.1 Lentisphaerae bacterium RIFOXYA12_64_32 | reverse complement strand
TTGGCCTCCACCGCGCCCTGATTAATAAGTTTGGGGGGACTATAAGGGAAGAGAGGGGGCACGGTGCGGCGTAGTAACCAAATGAACCCGTTCACCTGCCACACAAAGTGGCAGGGGTCTATGCTCCACCCCTTACGCATTACATCTCGCCCCCCCCCACCCCACCCCACGCTTGCCAACGGCGCTTGTCACGGCTATTTTCAACAATGCGGGGAAGCGCGCCGACACACCAGGGACAATCCGGAGGTGCCCGATGAAATGCCGTCAACTGCTATGGGGAACACCCGCCAGGCAAGCCGTTTCACGACGCGCACGCCGTGCCTCGGGCGCCAACCTTCCCGCGTGGCTGGTGGTGGCGACCGGACTCACGCTGTTCGCTTGGCCCGGTTCGGCACAGCAACCCGCCGCGAACATCAGAGTGGATGGAGACCGTTACCTGCTGGGGAACGGCACCCTCGAGCGCACCGTTGACCTGAGCGGCGGCGCGGTCCGCACCACCTCCATCCGCAACCAGTTGACCGGCAAGGACATAGCCCTTGCGAGTGACGAATTCGTGCTCAAGCTGAACGACACCCAGGAACTGCGCACCGCCGACTTCACCGTCACGGGCAAGGAACTGAAGGACCTCCCGAACGGCGCCCGGCAGCTTGTCGTCAACCTCGCCTCGCCCAAGGCCGGCATCGAAGTCCAACTCCGGTACGACGTCGCCGCCCATGCTCCGGTGCTGCGCAAGGTGGTCGCGGTCCGTGCTGCGGGTGAGGGCAAGCCACTGCTGAACTCCATCGAGGTGGAGCATTTCACCACCGACACCACCTGCGATCTGGGCGGGCTCGGGCAGCCGGTCTTCGTCGACGGCAGCGTCTTCCTCGGGCTCGAATACCCGGCCGGACATAACGACGTGGCGGACAATGCCAAAGCCACGCCGTCGCGCCCCGGATTCACGGTTACGCTCCGGCACCTCCCGGGCAAGGTGCTGACGTCAGACTTCCTCGAATCCAAGGCCGCCGTGCTCGGGGCCGGCCCGTCGGGCGCGGTCGAACGGACCTTCGCCACGTACCTGGGCGGCATTCGCGTCCCACCGCGCACGCACGTGCACTACAACAGTTGGTACGACATCCGCCAGAATCAGATGAGCACGGCCGCCTTCCTGGAGACCTTCTCCGGCTTCAAGACCAACCTCTGCGACAAGTACGATGTCCGCATGGACTCGTTCGTCCCGGACGACGGATGGCAGGACCATAACTCCATCTGGGAGGTGGACAAGAATCTGTTCCCCAACGGGTTGGGCGAACTCGCGGCCGGGCTGAAGGCCGGCGGCACCACGCTCGGACTCTGGCACCCGCTCACCGCCGTCGTGGGCAATCTGGACATGAAGTGGTGCCAGGGACAGGGCTACGAAACCGACAAGGCCGGTTCGCACCTCTGCCTGTCGGCACCCAAGCACAACGCGCAACTGCGCGAAGTCATGGCACGCCACGTCAAGGAGTACGGCTTGACCTACTTCAAGCACGACTTCAACTCGTTCGCCTGCGACGGCGAAGGACACGGCCACCTGCCCAGGAACGAGTACGGCTTCGAAGCGAACGTGGACGCCTACATCGAGATGCTCAAACTCTTCCGGCAGATCAGCCCCGATATCTTCCTGAACATCACCGGCGGCATGTGGCTCAGCCCGTGGTGGCTCATGTACTGCAACACCGTCTGGCGCGGCGCCAGCGACACCGGCTACGAAATAGCCCACCCCTTTGTGAACCAGCGCGCCCAGGCCATCAGCTACGTGGACGGTGTGCTCTACGACAACTTCGTCAAGAACCGGTACCAGTTCCCGGTCTCGGCACTGATGGTGCACGGCATCGTGTACGGGCAACTGCACCTGCTCGGCGGCAAGGACGAACCGCTCGAGAGCTGGGCCGACAACGCCGTCTGGTCCGTGTGCCTCGGGCTGATGATGAAGGAGTTATACATCACGCCGAGACTGCTTAGCGACGCGCACTGGGACACGCTGGGCAAATCACTGCAGTGGGCGGAAGCCAACAAGGACGTGCTGGTCGAGACCCGTATGATCCTCGGCAACCCGCACGCGGGCGAACCCGTGGGTTACCAGCACGCGGTGGGCGACCGCACCATCGTCTTCGTCCGCAACCCGTCCCTCACCTCACAGAAGGTCCGCGTCGGTCTGGCGCCGCCTGAGGGGAACGCGACGCGCCGGGTGGTCGAGATTGTCTATCCCTACCACCAAATTCTGGCGCGCGACGCCGATCCGATGCAGCCGCTGGACCTGGAGCTGGCGGCCAACGAAATGCTCGCCATAGAAGCCATGCCGTTGGCAACTTGGCAACGGCCGCTGCTCGAGGGCTGTCGCTACGCCCTGGCATCGCAAACGGCAACAGAGTTCGTGTTCGAGCTTGCCGGCGAGAAGGCGGAGCCGACCACGGTCAATATCAAAGCGCCCAAGCCGATCGCCGAAATCCTCCTTGACGGCGCCCCGGTGCCGGTGCAACCGGGGACCACGGCCACCGTTACCGTGCCCCTTCAGGCCGCGTCGCAAACGCTGCAGATCGAGGACCTGTCCGGCACCGAGGCACCGTTGAAAAACACCGTCAAAGTGACGCTCCCGGCGACCGCCAAAGACGGACGCTTCTTCCTGGTCTGCGAGGGCACGCAGCGCCCCTTGCCCCTCGGACCGATCACGGTCAACGGAAAGCCCGTTAAGACGAGCTCCCTGGCGGGCGACCGGTGGAAGACCATCGTCGTTCCGCTATCCGAACCGACAAACACCATTTCATGGGAAGTCCTGGTCGCGGCCCGGCCCAAGACCCCCTTCGGCGCCACGGCGTTTGCCATGAGTTCCTACGCCACCGCCAAGCGCCCGCTGGCCACCAAACGCCTGACCGTCCGGCTCGCGGAGTCCGCGGGAATGCCCGGCGCCGCATTACCTGCACCATTCGCGGCACAGACGACGACCTGGTTGCGGTCCAACCGCGGCGTGATGTCGCCGCCACCCCACCGGGCGGTTTCGCCGGGCTGTCGATTGCCGACCTGAAGACCGTCAGCGCGGCGCGGCTGCACCTCAGCGTGTTCGGCGCCAACCCGGAAGAACACTACGCCAACAAGCCGCTCACGCTGAACGGCGAGAGTATCGGAATCCTGCCGCCGAACAACCGGTACGCCTGTGATCAGTGGCAGGAGCGTGTGATGGAGATTCCCGCCGCCGCCCTGAAGGCCATCGCTGGCGACAACACTCTGACGATCGCCAACTGCGGCGGGGATTGCTTCAAGTTCTGCCAGGCCATTCTCGCGGTGCAGCTCGCCGACGGCACCTGGGTCGAGAGCAACTGCGATGGCACGGTCTACTGCACGGGCGGCGCCGGCTGGCCGCATTTCGAGGGGACGCTCTTCCAGGACAAGTCGCCGGAGGTCAAACTCTCGCTGCCCGTCCAGCACCCACAGTAGGCGAGAGAATCGCCGGACGACGGCACGCGAGCACAAGAATACGACTTGGGATCTCGGGGCCGGCAACGGACTCAGACACCGATCGGCACCGCGAACGGTGTGAACGACCGGTCCGCAAAGTGACTCGGCACCACAGACGACACGTTCGGGTTGCTCAAATCCTGCCGATCGGGGTTACGGTCAGGGGAGCTAAGCCTGTGCCGGCGGGGTCTTGCGCGGACCGGACGGGGTGAGGGCTTTCCGAAGGTCCTCGATGCTGCGGACCGGCGCAATAGCCGCCGGATTGGGCGCCGCCAGAATGGTTCGCGCCAGCGACGAGAGCATCTGCAGGTGCTGGTCCGGAGGCAGGGAGGCGGGGCTGAGCAAGACCAGCAGGACGCGGGCCGGTGCGCTCGTGACCGAGTCGGCAAATCCCGCTTCGCTCAACGCCCACAGTACAACCGGCACATCCACGTCCTCACTGTGCACGTGCAGCAGCACCACCCCGGGGCGCAGTTCCAGACGCGACGGCAGCAGTGCATCGCGCAGCTCCTGCCATTTTTCCGCCGGCAACGCCATATTGGGTGCCAGGCAACGCCCCAACACGGTGTCCACGGCCTCGGCCAGACCCACGCTGCCCAGCCCGAAGGCCACGTGGTCGGCACGCAGCAGATTCTCGGCCACCGCCGCCGCCACGGCGTGTCCGTCCTCTGTCCATTCTTCGTCCATAGGGGGCTCTGCCGGGTAGATGACCAGGAAGCCCGTCTTTGGGAACGAACTCACGAACCGCTCCGGAATGCGGTCCAGGCGCGGATGCCAAGCCAGGCTGCCGGCGCGGTAGCTCAGCAGAATCACTAGGTCGTTAGGTCTCAGCAGGGATGCCAACTCAGTCCACAGCATGTCCCAGTCCTGTACGCCCCGCCCGTTAACCGGTCCGGCATTGGGCGTGAGGGACTGGATGCGCTGGAACAGCGCGACGGGATCCGCGTCACACGATAGCGCCACCGTGCTGCACCCGGCCTGGAACGTCAGGCACCGCGCGGTGCGGATCGCCTCGTCAAACCCCGCCGCCTTCGCCGCCAGCGCTGGCAGCACCAGCACCACCCGCTCGCAGGTGTTCAGCGGCTGTTCGAGTTTGCAGACCAGCACCAGTTCGTCGGTCTGCGCCAAGACCCGGTCCAGCACCCGGCCGAACAGGACCTGTGATGTCCCGGGCTGCCCCGTCCACCCGACCACGATCATGGACGCGCGCAGTTCTTTCACCGCTTTGACAATCCCGGCTGCCACATCTGTATCAATGCGCGTTTCCGAACGCACCGGCACATCGGCCGCCGCGGCATGCACAACGATCTGGCTCATCAGCTTCTCGATGCGCGCAATCTCCGCCTTCACGTTCGGCCCGTCCTCGGCGACGTTCAACGGGAAGATCGGCTGGCCAGAGCGCCGATCGCGCGCGAGAATGGCCACGTTCATCAGCGCCTCGGCCGTCGCGGGGTTCGCCAGCGGCACCAGGATACGCTGCGGCCCCTCGGCAACGTGAAGCGGCCCCTCGGCCAGACGCAGCGCCATACGGCGCGCGCAGATGTCCGTCACCCAGGGTCCGACCATGCACGTGACAAGGATCACCACCACCGCCCCGTTCAACACGTCGGCATTGAGCAGGCCGAGATTATAGCCCACCAGCACGATGGCCAGCGTCGCCGCCGCTTTGTTGACGATCAGGCCGAACGCCAGCCAGCCCTGGTCACGCGACAGCTTGAACAGGTGCTGGATGGTCCACGCGGACAGTAACTTTGACACCAGAGCCAACGCCACCATGATGCCCATCACGAACCACGCCCGGCTCCCGCCCAGAAAAGCGCGCAGGTCAACCACCATGCCCACAGACAGCAGAAAGATGGGGATGAAGATCGTGTTGCCCGTGAATTGGACGCGATTCATCAGACGGCTCTGCTCGGGCACCAGCGAGTTCAGGGCCAGTCCCGCCATAAACGCACCGATGATCGGCTCCAGTCCGCCCACTTGCGCCAGTGACGCCACAGCCAGCAGTCCGGTGAACAGGAACAGGAACTCCGCCGTGTCGTCGCCGGAGTAGTTGCGGTAGAACCAGCGCCCAAGCCGGGGCAGGACGTAGACACCCGCTATCACGACCAACCCCAGGCCCACCACCAACCGCACCGCATGCCACTCGGTCACCGGCGCGCCGGCGAAGCTCGTGATGGCCGCCAACACTAGCAACGCGAGTGAATCCGTGACGATGGTCGCCCCAACCGACATAACCACAGCAATGTCCCGTGCCAGCCCGAGCCGGCTCACAATCGGGTAAGGCACGATCGTGTGACAGGCAAAGAGGCTCCCGAACAGGATCGCCGACGGCCAGGACATACCCAGCAGAGCGTGTCCGCTCCAGGCACCCAGAATCTGCCCCGCAAGGAAAGTCACCAACCCGGAAGCCAACGCGCGGTTGCGTTGCTGGCGGAACTGGTAGAGATCAATCTCCAGGCCAGCAATGAACATGATATAGAGCAGCCCGACCGTGCTCAGGATCATGACCCCGGGGCCGCGATCGAGCACACCCAGGCCGTGCGGCCCGACAACCACACCGGTGAGAATCAACCCCACAATCCCGGGGATGCGAAGACGCCGAGCCAGCAGCGGAACGACAAGGATAAGCAGAGAAATGACGGCAAAAACCAGCACCGGTTCCTCAAGTGGAAGTGTGTGTGCCGCCATAGTCCACCGCTTCTGCCTCAACGCCAAAGGCCTGCCGGCTGCCGGGGGGGGCCGGCCTGGGGACAGGCCGGCCCTACTGAACGCGCGTCGATACGGAGCGTTCCCATGCGGCGTGACCCGATCTTGAAACAGCCCTGCGGAGAACCTGCCGCGCGCCCGAGCCGCAGCAAAGGCCTTGCCCGATGCGCATCCGGCATGTAGATTCTCCCTGGTAGGCGCACGAGCGGAAGAAGGAGCGGGTGCAGGCCGGATGTGGGAGGGCCCCGATATGCGACGACGATTCACCCTCAACGGACCCGTCGACAGGCTCAGGGCTCATTCGTTCACACTCATTGAGCTCCTGGTCGTCATTGCCATCATCGCTATTCTCGCCTCGTTGCTGCTGCCATCGCTCCAGGCTGCCAAGGAACGGAGCAAACGCACCGGCTGCATCAACAACCTGCGCCAACTGGGCGTGGCCACGCACATGTACGTCGATGAGAACGAAGAGTTCTGGCCGGTCATGTACTGGACTTTCACCGCGGCGCCCGCCGGCAACTGGAACCCGAACAACATCTGGTGGCGCGGCGAGGTGATGCCGTACATCAACAACAACGAGTCGTTCATCTGCCCGGCGAACAACCTCAGTTCCGGCAAGGTGGACACCTACTGCAGCTACATCTACAACGTCTACCTCAGCGGCTACTCTGGCACCGGCGCGACCGGGCGCAAACTCAAGTCTATCACCGATCCCGAAGTCCGGTATCTGCTCGCCGATTCATGGGCGAACGGCTGCTGGGGCATCGACGGCTCCAATCACATCTGGCCCCCGTTGCCGGGGGGACCGTTCCATCACGCAAGCGACCGCCTCGACTACCGGCACGGCCGTGGGGCCGTGGGCGTTCACTGCGCCGGGAACGTCGACTGGAAGGTGGCCAGCCAGATTCGACCGAAGATGTGGTGGCCGACCTGGAACCCGTAGGCTCCGTCCACAGACAGGAGACCGACCGCCGTGGAAGACTCGCCGCTGTGAACTCCGCCGGCGCGGAAGCCTGAATCCGCCCCTGGCAGACGGACGAGGCTTGGGGTTTCGCTGTTTTCCGTGGCCGGGTGCTCGCCGTCCTCTGTGCAAGGAGAGTGTGCCAGATGACCAGGAGGAAGCTCAACTCGGGAAACACGCCCCCCCAGCCGGTCCCGCACGCAACGCCTCCGAGCAACGCCCCGCTCCAGGCGGAAGCCCAGACCTCTTCCCTCCAGGTCAAAGCCGAAGCCCTGGACGCTTCCCCCCTTCCCGTAGCGCTGGCAGACCTCGAAGGGCGACTCACCCACATCAACCCAGCTTACGTGAAACTCTGGGGACTGACGCGCGCCACCGACGTGCTGGGCCATCCCGCCAGCGAGGCATGGGATGACCCGCAAGCAGGGGCCAAAGCGATGAACTTGGCCCGGGAACAAGGCACGTGGGAGGGATACCTGTTCGGCAAACACAAGGACGGCAGCACCTTCCCTGTGCGCGTGCTGGGGAGCCTGATCCGGGACGGGGCCGGTTCGCCGGTTGCGCTCATGGGCTGTTTCGTCGACATGCGCGAACAACGTCGGACGGAGCAGGAACTGCGCGAGTCGCAGCAGATGCTCCAGACGGTGCTCGACACCATCCCGGTGCGCGTCTTCTGGAAGGACCGTGAGTCGAAGTACCTGGGCTGCAACCGCGCCTTCGCGCACGACGCCGGCCTGAACGCGCCCGACGAACTCACCGGCAAAGACGATTTCGCGTTGGGCTGGTGCGAACAGGCGGAACGGTACCGCATCGACGACCGGCAGGTGATCGACACGGGAATTCCCAAGCTCCAGTACGAGGAACCGCAGACAACCCCGGACGGCCACCACATCTGGCTGCGAACCAGCAAGATCCCGCTTCGCGACCTCAAGGGTAGCATCCGCGGTGTCCTCGGCACCTACGAGGACATCACGGAGCGCAAACAGGCCGAAGAAGCATTGCGTCAGAGTGAGGAACGCTTCCGCAGTATCATCACCCACACACCCAACGTCGCCGTCGAAATCTACGATGACACCGGAAGGGTGCTGTTCTGGAGTCCGGCCGCAACCACCATGTTCGGCTTCACTCCCGCGCAGGCGCTGGGCAAGCCCCTGGACCAGTTGTTCCTGAGTGCAGAGGCGGCGCGCGAGTTCAGCCGTGTTCTTCAGGACGTCGGCCATACCGGTACGGCGCAAGGTCCATCGGAGTGGACCTGCGAGCTGCCAAGCGGCGAGACCAAGATCGTCCTGTCCACGATCTTCCTGCTGCCGGGGAACGCTGAACGCAAGTGTTTCGTGTGCATGGATGTGGACATCACAGCGCACAAACGCGCCACGGAGGCGCTGCGCCTCAGCGAGGAACGACTGCGGACCGTCCTGCACGTATGTCCCCTGCCCATTGCCTGGGCGGACGCTCGCGGCCGGATCGAATTCGTGAACCGCCGGTTCTCTGAAGTCCTGGGGTACACGATCCTGGACGTCCCCACCCTCGACGACTGGTTTGTCCGTGCGTACCCGGACCCGGAGTGCCGGCGCGTCATCATGGCAAGCTGGGCCGCCGAGGTTGAAACGGCCCGCAACACGGTCGAACCCATCGGTCCGGTAGAGTACCAAGTCACCTGCAAGGACGGGACGGTACGCCAAATCGAGCTTGTCGGCCGCCTGCTGACCGAAGGGCTCGTCGTCATTTTCAACGACCTCACGGACCGGAAACGGACCGAGGAGGAGCGGGCCAAATTGCGCGAGCAGCTTCTCCAGTCACAGAAGATGGAGAGCGTCGGACGCCTGGCCGGCGGAGTGGCTCATGACTTCAACAACTTGCTGTCTCCCATCCTCGGCTACGCCGAACTGTTGATGGAGGACTACCCAAGCTCCGACCCGCGCCACGAGATGGTCGAACAGATTGAGCACGCCGCAAAGCGGGCGCGTGAGCTGAGCCGTCAACTCCTGGCCTTCAGCCGCAAGCAGATTCTCGACCTGAAGGCCACCGACCTCAGGACGATCGCCACGACATTCGAGAAAATGCTCCGCGCCACGATCCGGGAGGATATCCGCATCGAGTTGTCCCTGCCGCAGTCGCTGGGGCTGGTGCGCGCCGACGTGGTCCAGATCGAGCAGGTGCTCATGAACCTGGCCCTCAACGCGCAGGACGCCATGCCCACCGGGGGCACCCTGAGCATCAGCTTGAGTGACGTGCTGGTCAAGGACATCGACCTGGATGACCCGAACACCATACCGCCAGGCTGCTACGTCACGCTGACCGTCAGCGATGCAGGATGCGGCATGGACAAAGCCACTCTGGATCGGCTGTTTGAACCGTTTTTCACGACCAAGGAAACGGGCCGGGGCACAGGGCTCGGCCTTTCCACCGCCTACGGCATCGTACGCCAGCACGGCGGCTACATTCAGGTGTACTCCAAGCCCGGCGTGGGATCGACGTTTCGGATCTACCTGCCCCGAGTCACCGAAACCGTGACCAAGACCGCGGAAACCCCGCCGCCGCCGCCCCCCCCCAGGGGCGGCAAAGAGACGATCATGGTCGTCGAGGACAACAGCATGGTCCGCGAGGTCATCTGCCGGATGCTCGTGCGGCTGGGCTACCGCGTGGAACCCGCCGAGACCCCCGGGCGCGGCATCGAAATCATGGAACGAGAAATGGAACGCATTGACCTGCTGCTGACCGACGTCATCATGCCGGAAATGAACGGCAGGGAATTGTACGACCAGCTCCGCGCCCTCCGCCCCGGGCTCCGCGTTATCTTCATGTCCGGCTACGACAGCGACGTGGTGGCAAACCGAGGTCTTCTCCAAGAGGGGGTTCGCCTGCTGCAGAAACCCTTCGAAGCC
>MHBL01000299.1 GCA_001803235.1 Lentisphaerae bacterium RIFOXYA12_64_32 | reverse complement strand
GCGGGCCACAAGGCCACGTTCAGGCCACTGACGATTTTTTCACGGGTTCTGACGCATTACGGACTCTGCGCGGCACGGGTTGTCCGACGCGGTGCCGGACTGTAGGGTATGGCATGGTCGTTCTCGGGATCGAAACCAGTTGTGACGACACGGCCGCAGCGGTGGTGCGCGACGGGCGCGAGGTGCTGGCCAGCGTGGTGTCGTCGCAGATTGCGCAGCATGCAGGTTTCGGCGGCGTGGTGCCGGAACTGGCGGCACGCGAGCACCTGCGCGCCATTCAGCCGGTGGTCGAAACCGCGCTGCGCGAGAGTAACTGCACGCTGCAAAGCATCGACGCGGTGGCGGTGACGAACTGCCCCGGACTCGTTCCATCCCTGCTGGTGGGTGTGTCGTACGCGAAGGGTGTGGCGGCGGCGCGGGGTTGCGCGCTGGTCGGAGTGAATCATTTTCTGGCGCACATCTACGGCGCGCTCTTGGATGCGGACCTGGGGGTGGTGCGGTTCCCGGTGCTGGCGCTGGTCGTGTCCGGCGGGCACACGGCACTGGCCTTGATCGAGGCGAACGGCGCGGCCAGGATCCTGGGCGCAACGCTGGATGACGCGGCGGGCGAAGCATTCGACAAGGCGGCGAAGATCCTGGACTTGGGTTACCCGGGCGGGCCGATCATTGACCGGCTGGCCAAGCAGGGCAACCCGGTGGCGATCCATTTCCCGCGGCCGCTGATGGGCGGCACCGGTCGCCCTCGGCGCGAGGAGGATCGGTTCAATTTCAGTTTCAGTGGCGTGAAGACGGCGCTGCTGTACGCGGTGAAGGGGCGGGTTGTTACGGCCGCGGAGATGTCGGACCTGGTGGCAAGCTACCAGGCGGCCGTGGTGGATGTGCTGGTTGCGAAAACGCTGGACGCATCACGCGAGTTCCGCGCCGGCACGGTGGTGGTGTGCGGCGGCGTGGCGTGCAACAGCCGGTTGCGCCAGGAGTTCGCAGCGGCGTTCGCCGGACTCGAGCTGCCGCTGCGTATCGCACCGCCGCGGTTGTGCACGGACAACGCCGCCATGGTCGCCGGCCTGGCGTACCACAGCCTGCGGCACGGCGTGACGAGCGGGTTCGACCTGGCCGTGCGCGCACGCCTGGACCATGATCTGGAGACGGTGCCGTTCGCTCCCGGTGTGGCGTAGGGTGAGGGGCGGCGACGGCGGGGGCTCTGCCCCCGCACCCCCGCCAAGGGGCGTCATTGACTCCCCTTGCGCCCCGCCGATTCCCGACCGCGAAGACGTACGCTGCCCGGCCCCGCGTTGCGGGGAGGGGCAGCGGAGGAAGACTGTGGGAGCGCGGTGTCTGGCAGGACGATGGACTGTGGCCGTGGATGGTGGCGGAGGCAATGATGGAACGTGAATGTGGGCAGCCGAACGGTACCGCGGGGACTTCCTGTCTCCTTGGAGCGCCCGCGTCTCGCGGGCTGCCTTCCGTGGCGTGGCGGTCTGCCGCGAGCCAGGCGTCCCCCCGCCCCCCGCCCCATAGCTATCAAGCTAACGGCAATGGCTTGCCCGTGCCCCGCAACGTAGCAGCATGGCTCCAGCCTTGCTGTACCGCTCATGATCCGCGTCGGGGTTGTCGCCCTGCGCGGGGACTGCAAGGCTGGAGCCATGCACGACTTCCTCAGAGCGTCGACACGGTAGCGACAGGCATCGCCATCGTTAGCTTGATAGGTATGGCCCCCCGCCCCCCGACACCCCGACACCCATCCCGCAATACTGAGGTGCTGGCATGAACCTGCGTTTTTTCGATGCGAATGTGTCCATTGGACGACCGATGAACAAGGCGATGTACGAACCGCTGGCGGACGTGAAGGCGTTGCTGGCGCACATGAAGAAGACCGGCGTTGGCAAGGCGCTGGTCTGGCACGTGGCGCAGCATGACGGTTCGCCGTGCGAGGGGAATTCCATGTTGGCCAACGCCATTCGCGGGCAGCGCAGCCTGTACGGTTGCTGGGCGCTGTTGCCGCCGAATGTGGATGATGTCATTACGCCGGACTTCTTCCGGCGTATGCAGAAGAGCCGGATCGTGGCGCTGCGGGTGTTCCCCGACATGCACCGGTACCTGCTGAACCGGGTCGTGTTCGGGCGTTTTCTGGACGAGGTGACGGCGCGCCGTATTCCGCTGTTGCTGTCCATGGAGTTTGCGGTCACCTGGCCCGCGGTGTACGCACTGCTTAAGGACTACCCGTCGCTGACCTGCATCATCGCTGACCTTGGCGCGTGGAGCGTGGACCGCTACACGTATCCGCTGCTGGAGACGTACCCGGGCGTGCACATCGAGTCGAGCTTCCTCGCCTGCACGGATGGGGGCGTGGAGCGCATGGTGGAGAAGTTCGGGGCGGGTCGCATCGTGTTCGGGACCGCTATGCCGCGGCGGTATACGGAGTCCGCCATGCTGCAGTTGGTGCATGCCGAGATTTCCGATACGGACAAGGCCCTGATCGCCTCGGGGAACCTGGAACGCCTGGTGGCGGGAGTGGAATTGTCGTAACGGATGTCGAGTGCCGGGTGTGATGTTCACTGAGTCACTGAGTCACAACCCGGGCCGCGCCGGCGCGACGCCCATGCCCCCCCCCAACACCCAACACCTGAAGGAATGACAATGAGAGAAACCCAATCTCTGCGGGACGCGTTCTTCGCGCGCGGGTTCGTGACCGATTGCCCGGTGTACGATATGCACGGGCACATGGGCCCGTGGCCGGGTTCGAGCCTGCCGCGGTGCGCGCCGGAGGACATGGCGTATTCGATGGAGCGCGCCGGCGTGGCAATCATTGTGTTCTGTCACCATGCCGCGCTCATGTCCCCGGACATCGGGAACCGCGCGAACATCGACGCGGTGCGCCGTTTCCCCAACTACTTCCGCGCCTACTGCGCGGTGAACGGCAACTATCCCGACGTGATCGCGCGGGACCTGAAGGCGTATGACCGGTACCCGGACGTTTTCGTCGGGTTCAAGTTCCTGGCCGACTACCACCGGGTGGCGCTGACCGATGCGCGCGTCCGCAAGGTCTGGGAGTTCGCCAACGAGCGGAAGTTGCTGGTGCTCATGCACACTTGGGGCGGCAGCGCCTACAACGGCCCCGGCCAAGTGGCGGAAATCGCCGCGAAGTACCCGCAGGTGACGCTGCTGATGGGACACTCGTGTCATGGCGAGTGGGACAAGGCGGCTGAGTTGGCGAAGAAATTCTCCAATGTGTACCTCGAACTGACCGCGGTGCTTGACGACCGTGGCGTGCTGGAGATGTTCGTCCGCAAGGCGGGGTCGGAGAAGATCCTGTTCGGGACCGATTCGCCCTGGTTCAATCACCACCATCACATCGGCGCGGTGCTCGGAGCGGAGATGACGGACGACGACCGGCGCAACATCTTCCACCGTAACGCGCGGCGGTTGCTGGCGCCCTTCCTGCCGCGCGACTGGGAGAAGCGGAAGCGGTGCCGAGAGGCATGTGTGAGTGGGTGAGTGGGTGAGTGGGTGAGTGGGTGAGTGGGTGAGTGCGGGAGTGGGGGAGGCGCGGAGAACAGCGCCAGCGAAACCGACAAGATCAGGCCCGCCGCGAGGCGACCATGGACTTGCCCTGAAGGGGCAACGCATAATAGCCCAGGGCAGAGCGACAGCGTCACCCTGGGGCACGTGTCGACCGGTGGCAAACGGTAGCCAGCACGGGGCTCGTCCCCCCGTTTGCAGAGTGTGGCCTGACCGCAGAGAGGTGTTGAGACGTGGCTGTCCCCATGCGCACCCTGGGGCACGTGTCGACCGGTGTCGACCGGTTGCCAGCACGGGGTTCGTCCCCCTGTTTGCAGAGTGTGGCCTGACCGCAGAGAGGTGTCGAGACGTGGCTGCCCCGATTCGCATTGGCATTGCAATTCCGACCTACAACGAGCGGGAGAACATCATCCCGCTGCTGGAGGCGGCGCATTCGTTCGTGCCCGGCGCGCACCTGCTGGTCATCGATGATTCCTCGCCGGACGGGACGGCGACACTCGTTGCGGAGTTCGCACAGCGGAATCCGCACGTGGAGGTCAAGGTCCGGCCGCGGAAGGAGGGGCTGGGGGCGGCCTATGTCGATGGGTTCGGGCATCTGCTGGCGGCGGGGTATGATGTCGTCCTGCAGATGGACGCGGACTTCTCGCACAAGCCGGAGAACCTGCCGCGGTTTGTCGAGACGCTGGCCGCGGGTGCGGACCTGGTGATCGGGTCGCGGTATGTCCCCGGCGGCGGCACGGAGAACTGGGGGTGGCGGCGAAAACTGACCAGCCGCGGCGGCTCCATTTACGCGGCCACCGTGCTCGGGGTGCCGGTGAAGGACGTGACGGGCGGATTCAAAGGCTGGCGCGCTACGCTGCTGCGACGGGTGATAGCCAAGGAACTGCTGCTCAAAGGGTTCGGTTTCCAGATCGAACTGACGTACCGGGCGCGACTGCTGGGCGCGAACATCCGTGAGATCCCGATCGTGTTCCCTGACCGGACGCGCGGCGCCAGTAAGATGAGCGGCGCCATTTTCCGTGAAGCCTTTTTCGGTGTGCTGCGCCTGCGCCGCATGGGCCGGCGTTTGGTGAGTTGTTGGGGTGACGAGTTGTTGCTGTGATGGGGCCACACGGTGCAGCAGACGCGATGATCTCGATGATCCCGAAGAACTCGAAGATCCCGACAATCCCGAGCCCTCGTGCCCCAACACACCAACCCCGCCCCCCCCGGGGGAATTGGTTTGTCGCGATGGAGGTCCTATGCGGGTGCTGAAACGTATCGTCCCATTGCTGCTCGGTTGCCTGGCCGCGTGGCTTGGCGGCTGTCAGTCGGACCGCCACAACGGCGGGTGGCTGAGCCGGATGGACCGTGCCGATTTCCGGCGCGTGGTGCAGGACGCCAAGGACGGGGTGTTCCCCGCCGTGGTGTTCGTCAAGTGCATTCGCGAAGGGAATGAGGAGGGCAAGCGGACAAAGGACCAGGTTTCCGGCAGTGGGGTGGTGATCAGCCCGGAGGGCGAACTGCTCACAAACTGGCATGTGGTGGACAAGGCGGTGGAGATCCGGTGCCTGCTGCTGGACGGTCGGCCGTTTTCCGGGCGGTTGCTGGGGGTCGACAAGGACACGGACTTGGCGTTGGTTCAGCTCGAGGTGCCGGCGGATGCGCGGCCGCTGCCCTATGCGGAACTGGGGGACTCGACGACGTTGCGCGAGGGTGACTTCGTCATGGCGATGGGCGCACCCTGGGGGTTGACCCGTTCGGTCTCGATCGGGATCATCTCGTGTGCACGCCGGTTTCTGGTCGGCAACAGCGAGTACAGTCTCTGGTTGCAGACGGATGCCTCGATTTGCCCGGGCAACTCGGGCGGGCCCTTGGTCAATACCGGCGGGAACGTCGTAGGCATCAACACCCGGGGCAGCTTCTTCGGCGGCGACATGGGGTTTGCGGTGCCGTCGGAGACGATCCGGTTCATCCTGCCGCAGTTGCGCCGGTACGGCAAAGTCCAGTGGGCTTGGACGGGCATTCAGTTGCAGCCGTTGAAGGATTTCAACCGTGATATCTATTTCGACGCCATGGACGGAGTGATGGTGGCCGGGGTCGATCCGGAAAGTCCCGCGGCGGAGGCGGGGTTGCGGCCCCGAGACCGGATCGTCCGTATCGGTGACGTGGCTGTAACCGCGATGACGGACGAGGACATTCCGGCCGTGCGGCGCCGGTTGGGGGCGCTGGAGAAGGGGACGCCGATCGCCTTGACGGTGGTGCGGGGTGACGCCACTCTGATCCTGAGCCTGAAGCCGTGTGCCAAGTCCAGCGCGGAAGGCGAGGAAGTGGACTGTCCCCGCTGGGACTTCACGGCCAAGGCCATCAACCAGTTTGAGGACCCGGATCTGTTTGTGCACCGCAAGTCGGGTGTCTACGTGCTCGGTGTAAAGTACCCCGGCAACGCCATGTATTCCGGAGTGGCACACCGCGATATCCTCCTGAAGGTGGACGGTCGCGAGATCCAGACGTTGGACGATCTGCGGACTGCGCACAAGGCGGCGCTCGAAGGGCTGCCGCGCAAGTCGAAGGTGGTATTGACAGTGCTGCGGGGCGGACTGGAGCACCAGCTCGTGCTCGGCTTCGCCCAGGATTACAGCAAGGATGAGTAGGGCACGGTGCCGGCCTGGGGCGGCGGCCCCACCTGGCCGAGAGTACTGCGGGCGGCTCCCCGCCCGCCATACAAGCCTTGTGGTGCGTGTGTGCCGTGAAGCGGGCGGGGGGCCGCCCGCGGTACTGGCGGAAGGTCGTGACGGAGTCCGGTGGCTGGGGCCCATTGCTCGAGTCGGCGACGGTGTGTCCGGAAAGGACGTATTCATGAGGTCACGGTTGCGAGTGGGTGGGTTGGTTCTGGCGCTAGTCGTTGCCGCCCGGGCCGCGTTTTGCCAGGAAGTTGCCATCGACGCAGCCGCGCAGGCGGTTCTGTGGGAGAAGATCAAGCCGTCCGTCGTATGGGTTCAGTTCAGTCTTGGCTATGACCAGGGCCAGGCGCCCGTCGGTTGTCCCTGGACGACGCACTGCCCCGTGTGCGGCGGCATGCACGGGGCGGAGACTACCGCGGCCTACATCCATGACGAGCGGCCGCTGGAATTGCTGGGTTTCGTTCTGTCAACGACGCAGGTCCTCGCGCCGGACCCGTTGATTCCAGCCCGCTTCATCCGCGGCGTCACGGTGCGGCAGGGCGAGCGCGGCGTCGCGGCGCACGTCGTTGCGTACGCCCGGGAGCGGCACGCGGTGTTTCTCGAACTGGCCGCGCCGCTGGATGGTGCGCTGCCGCTGAGTTTTGATGCGAATAGGCCGCCTCCGTACCTCTATGTTGGCGGCATGCTGAAGAATGCGCGTCGGACCATCGCCATTCAGCCGGTGCGCCAAGGTGTCACGATCTCCGACAGGCTGCCGCCGGGAATTCCCGCCATGCTGTCCGCGGCCATCTTTGACACGACGGGCGACGCGGTCGGGGCCTCCATGGTTGACAGCCTGCCCGTGGACGGGAGTTGGAAGGGGGCGCCCCTGTCCTGGCCCATGGTCTCGACCGAAGAACTGGGGCGGTTGCGGGCCGACTTGGAACAGCGTGCGGAACGTGGCTTGCTGCGGGTGACCCTTCAGTTTCGGAGCCCAGCGCCCGGTGACAGATCGCGATATCTCGTTGACCGGGAAGATTATCCAACGCGTTGGGGAGAACGACCTGATGCCGCGGAGCAGAATGAGCTTGGGATTCTGGTCGATGCGCGGCGCGTGTTGGTTCTGGCCGGGTTGAGCCGCCGCAGGACAGGGCGGTTGCAGAGCATCCTGGTCTACCCGGCATCGGGCGAGCCGGTGCCGGCGCGGTTCGAGGGGAGCCTGGCGCACTACGGCGGCGTCTTGGCGACACTGGATACGCCGCTAGCCGGCGCGCTGAGTCTGTCCGGTGACGACTTGGCGGCGCGGCGCTTCAATCTGCTGATGGGCGTGACGGCGACGGTACAGGGCGAGAGTCGTTCATTCAGCGTGCACCCGACACGGATCCTCTGGTTGCGGCCGGGGTGGCAGGGCCAACTTTACCCGGCCTTGCTGGAACGGGACAACTCGACGTTTGTCTTCGATCTCAACGGGGACTTGCTGGCGCTGCCGCTTGCCGTGCGCATCCCGGTAGCCCTGAAGCGGGACCCGGGAATGGCTCCGGAACTGGACGAGGGCAGCCGCCAGTTGACGACGGCGGCCGCGTGTCTGCGCGACGTCCTGCGCGACCCTGCCGGACATGTCAACCCGGCCAACGTCCCGGTGGCCGAGTCGGACGAGGAACGCACGGCGTGGCTCGGTGTGATCCTGCAGCCATTGAATCCAAACCTGGCGGCGGAGCACAAGGTGTTCCACCTGACCCGCGACGGGCAGACGGGCGCCATCGTCTCCTACGTGTACCCCGATTCGCCGGCAGCGCAGGCCGGGATCAAGTCGGGCGACATTCTGCTGCGGCTTCATGTCGAGGGCCAGGCTGTGCCTCTGGAAGTCATTGCACGGGACTACGGTGGTTCCGGGGGCGGCGCGTTTCCTTGGGACAGCCTGGACGAGATGAACGACCGTGGGCTCGAGCACCTGCCGGCGCCCTGGCCGCCCATCCAGGATGACCTGACGGAAGCGCTGACGGAGATCGGGTTTGGCAAGAAGGTGAAGATCGAGCTGGTATCCGACGGTCAGGCCGCGAGTCGCGACACGGTCATCACGGAGAGTCCACCGCACTTCGAGTCGGCGCCGCGGTACAAGTCGGACTCTCTCGGGGTCACGGTTCGGGACTTGACGTTCGAGGTCCGGCGTCACCTGCAGATTGCCGCTGACGCATCCGGGGTGATTGTGGCGGGCATCAAGTCCGCGTCAAAGGCCTCCGTGGCCGGCATTCGTCCGTACGAGATCATCACCCATATCAATGGTCAGCCGGTGCGCAATGTGAAGGAATTTGAGGCATTGGCGGGGCAGGGGACCGAGCTGCGTTTCGCCGTCAAGCGGTTGCAGCGGGAACGGCAGGTGAAGATTCGCGTCGACGCGGATCCCGGGACCGGAAGGGGCGGCGGGACCGGCGCAGCACCCAACGCGCCGTGACCGAGTTGGTTAGGGACGGCGCCGGCGCGTGAGGGGGCGTTCGGTGGTGTGGGGCAGTTCCACGACGACCATCTGCAGGAGTCCCTTGCCGAGGTTGGCGGACGCGTGGGGGGTGCCGGCGCGGATGTAGAAGCTCTCGCCGGCGCGAACCTCTGCGTCCGGGCGCCCCGGTTGCTGCAGGGTCAGGACTCCGGCAAGGACCAGGCCGCACATGTCCGAGGTGTGCTGTTCCTGTTCGATGTGTCGCGTCTGAGGTCGGTACTCCTCGTAGGTGAGCACCGCTTTGACGTCCGGGTGTGCCGGGAAGAGGTAGCGCCAGAGCTTGTCGCCGTCATCCACGACCTGCATGCGTCGCTGCGGGATAACCAACACGCCTGCAGCGTCTTCACCGGCAACGCCGAAGAACTCGGGCGCCGAGACCTCGAGCGCCTCGAGGAGCTTCAGCAGTGTGGCAAGGGTGGGAGAACCGCGCCCGGCCTCGACCTTGGAGAGGAAGCTCACGGCCACCCCCGCCTTGAGGGCGAGCGCACGCATCGAAAAGCGCTGTTTCTCGCGGAGTTCGCGGAGGCGGTTGCCGACTTCCTGCGGGTTCATCATCGATGCAGCCTCGGTTAACTTGCCCGTGGTTTGCCTGACTGTTCACTTTAGTGTTCTCTAAAGAGAATGCAAGGCGGGAGGCGATGCGTCAGCACCCCCCGGGCCGCAGACGGCCCGGTCATGTGGGGATGTTACACGCGTCCGTCCGCGTCGCCCCACCGAGACGAGCTCGGTGGCGGCGCGGAGCAGGCCGCGAGTAACATGGTACCCCACGACTCCAAACTCGTGTTTTCTGGCAGGCTTTGTGACGGCAGCAACCACGCCGAGCCAGGTGTCGGGTGTCGGGTGTCGGGTGTCGAGGGGGGCAAGCGGCTTCTGACTTCGGCGTTCGACGTTCGAAGTTCAGCGTTCGACGTTCGTCTTGGTTCCGGCTACGCCGGGTTGGGAGTGAAAGGTGCAGGTCACGTAGGAGTTCACGCTTTAGCGTGTCTTTGAAGCGCGTCGGGAGCACGCCGAAGCTGTGAACTCCTACGGCGGGTCGAGAGGTCGGCACCCTATCACTGACGCTTCACGGGTTCTGACCGTAGGGTCTCGACTTTTTGCGGCGCAACCTGTATCGTGTAATGATTTTGCCGTTTCATTGTTGTGTAAAGGAGAAGAGCGATGGCCCATCCGAACGTCATCATCATTTTCGCGGACAACATCGGATACGGGGATTTCGGTTGCTACGGTTCGACGGTGCACCGGACCCCGCACATCGACCGGTTCGCCGCCGAGGGGATGCGGTTTACGAGTTGCTACAGTTGCAGCGGGGTGTGCACGCCGTCGCGTGCCAGCCTGCTGACCGGCTGTTATCCGCGGCGAGTGAACATGCATGTCAGCGGTGAGGGCAAGTGCGTGTTGATGGCGATTGACCACAAAGGGTTGAACCCGGATGAAGTCACGATCGCCAAGCTGCTGAAGAGTGCGGGGTATGCGACCCTGTGCGTCGGCAAGTGGCACTTGGGCGACCAGCCGCCGTTTCTGCCGACGCGGCACGGGTTCGACGAGTACTTCGGCATTCCTTACAGTGACGACATGACACCGGCGCCATCACGGCCGCACTGGCCGCCGCTGCCGCTGATGCGCGGCGAAAAGGTCATCGAGGCGCCCGTGGACCGTGACTACCTGACGAAGCGCTACACCGAGGAGGCGATCCGGTTCATCACCGAGAACCGGTCACGGCCGTTCTTCCTGTACCTGCCGCACGCCATGCCCGGCAGCACGAACCGCCCGTTCGCCAGCCGGGCGTTTCAAGGCAGGTCGGCCAATGGCCCGTACGGCGACAGCATCGAGGAGATGGACTGGTCGACGGGCGAGATCATGGCGACGCTGAAGCGTCTGGGGCTTGACGAGAACACGCTCGTGGTCTGGACGTCAGACAACGGCGCGGTCGGGCAGAACCCGCGACAGGGCAGCAACGGGCCGTTCAAGGGCTGGGGTTACAACACCTCGGAAGGCGCGATGCGCATGCCGTGCCTGGTTCGCTGGCCAGGCAAGGTCCCGGCCGGGACCGTCTGCGACGAGCTCTGCACGATGATGGATTTCCTGCCGACCAGCGCTGCGTTGGCGGGGGTCCGCCCGCCGTCCGGGCATATCATTGACGGCCAGGACCTGGGGGCGTTGATCACCGGCGCTCCGGGCGCGACGTCACGGTACGACGAGGCCGGGTTCTTCTACTACATGATGGAACAGTTGCAGGCGGTCCGCAGCGGGCCGTGGAAACTCTACCTGCCGCTGGAAAAGAAGATCGTCAGCGTGGACCGCAAGACGGCACCGAGCCGGGCCGAGTTGTTCGATGTCCGCAACGATCTGGGCGAACTGCACGAGGTCTCCGCTGCGCACCCGGAGGTCGTGGCGCGGCTGATGGCCCTGGCCGAAAAGGCGCGGGAGGACTTGGGCGACATGGACCGGGAGGGGCAGAACCAGCGCCCGGCCGGGTGGGTGGCGGACCCGAAACCGCAGGTGCTGGCACGATGACCCTGGAACCGATCCCCATCCTCATTGGCGGATTGATCGCCTTGGCCAGCCAGATGGCGGCGTTCTATTTTGCCCGGAAGAAGCGGCTGATCGACGACACACCGACCTCCAAGGTGCATGGCGTGTTCATCGGGCTGGTGGAACTGAAGGGCACGGTTGAGTGTGAGACGCCGCTGATCAGTCACCTGGCCGGCGGTGTCTGCGTGCACTACGCCTGGCAGGTCGAGGAGCACTGGTCGCGCACGGTGGTGGAAACGTACCGGGACGCCAAGGGCCACACCCACACGCGCACCCGGCACGAGAGCGGCTGGAAGGCGGTCGCCTCGGGCGGAGACAGCACGTCGTTCTACCTCAAGGACGACACCGGGGTCATCCGTGTGCTGCCGACGGGTGCAAGCATCGAGGCGTGCCAGGTCTTCAGTCGCGAGTGCCGGCAGGGCGACCCGTTGTACTACGGCAAAGGCCCGCTGGGCGCCGTGGCGCACTCGGACCACCGTCGGCGCTTCACGGAGCACGCCGTGCCGTTGCACGCGCAGCTCTACATTCTCGGTACGGCGCGCGAGCGGCAGGACGTGGTCGCGGCGGAGATCGCCGCGGCGCCCGATGCCTCGCAGTATCTGATCTCCGTGCGCAGCGAGGAGAAGATCAGCAGCGGCCTGGGCTGGGCGAAGTGGCTGTGGTTCCTGTTCGGGCTCGCGGCCGCGGCGGGTGGCGTGGCGGTTGCCACGGGCAACGTCCAGATGCAGACGCCGGCCCTCTATGGGCTGCTCCTGGCGGCGGGGGCGGTGTACCTTGCTGTGGCTGTGCTGGCGTGGTTGTGGATGGCCTTCAACAGCCTGGTGTCGTTGCGGCAGCGGGTGCGGCACGCGTGGTCGTTGATCGACGTGCAACTCAAGCGCCGCCATGACCTGATTCCCAACCTGGTGGCGGCGGTTGAGGGCCTGAAAGTGCACGAGCGCGAAACGCAGGAAGCACTGGCGCGGCTGCGGTCGCAGCTCCAGGCCACGCCGCCGGGGCAGGCGGGTGCAGACTTCAGCGGCTGCACCCCGGCCTGGCGTGCGGTGGTGGAGAAGTACCCGGAGCTCAAGGCGAACGAGGTGTTTCTCAAGCTCGGCGCGACCCTGATCGACACCGAACAACGGATCGCGCTGGCGCGTGGCTACTTCAACGACATCACGACATTCTACAACACCCGTTTGGAAATCATCCCCGACAGATTCCTGGCGCGACTCGGCGGGTTCCAGCCACAAACCCTGTTTGCCGCCGAGAACTTCGAGCGCGCGGCCGTGAAGGTAGACCTGGCCTCGTAGCGGGGTTGACCGAGGGGCGCTCCCGTCTCAGTCTCCGAGCGTCGCGAAGAGCCGAAGGTTGCGGACTTCGCAAGCACTGTCGGTGTTTTCCACGACGAGCTTCATGTGCATGCCGACGGGGTCGAGGCGGAAGGTTTGCCGCACGGTCTCCCCGGGGTGGCACGGGACGCCAAAGATGGCGACATCTTCGGTGTCGTAGTTCACTCCGTCGACGCTTGACTTCACCTCCAACTTGAGTCCGCCGGTAGCCTGGGGCGCATAAGCGCACTCGATGCTGAGGCCGATACGGCGGATGTGTTCGCAACTCATCGGCGGGCAATCAGCCAGGGCGGTCGCGCCGCTCGTGTCGAGGTGGTCGCGGGCGAGCAGCGGCATCCGGAGCGTGAACGGCCGCTGCGTGGCCAGGACCTGCACGCCGAGGTGTTCGTCGGTGCCGCGCGAGACGTAGCGCAACGTGTGGAAGAGGTAGATGAAGGGGTGCTCAACGTACGAATGCACTTCCGCGAACGCGGCGGCATCCGGGACACGGTCGCGCGGCACGATGGGGTTGTCGCGGTGCTTGACGAAGTGGCGTCCGTCCAGGCTGAAGGCGTAGCCGATGCTCTCCTTGGTGCAGAGCCGGGTCGGGTGCAGCTTGGCACCGCCGTAGAACATATGGTATACGCCGTCCTGGTGCGTGACCTTGGCCTCCGAGAAGCCGCCGTCGTCCCACTCGCCCATTTCGCCCGGACGCAGTACCGGGTCGGCCTCGACCTGCCACGGGCCTTCGGGGGCAGGGGAGGTCGCCACCGAGATCGGGCCGTAATCCGGACCGCTCGCGCCGATGGGGTGTTCGTTGTACATGTGGAACCGGTCGCCGACCTTCACCACGCCGCCGACATAGCCGAAGTTGCGGATAATCGGATTGGCGGGGTGCTTGGTCCACGGTCCGAGCGGGTGCGGTGCCGTGGCCAGTCCGACGTGGTGGTGCGGCAGAGGTGTCGCTGTGTCGTCGGGCGAGCGGCCGGAGTACCACATGTAGTACTTGTCTGTCCTGTCTCTGAGGATGAACGCGCACCCGACGTAGTGGTGGTCCCACTCGCCCGGTTGGCCGGAGCCCAGAACCGGGTTGTCCGGGTGCTTGGTCCATGGCCCGAGCGGGTGCGATGCGGTGGCGACACCGAGCTGGTAGCTCGCCTTGGCGGAAGCCCCGTGGTAATAGAGGTAGTACGTATCGTGGTCCTTGACAACGTCGGCCGCCTCGATGATGCGGTCGTCCCAGGCTCCCGTCGGGCCCGGTGTCAGGATCGGGTTCGGCCCGGGGATGTGGATGAACGGCCGGCACGCCAATTGCGCGGCGAGGGTCGAGTCCCATTCTGGGACTGAGGGGGTCAAGTTCGGGGACTCCTTTTGTGGCATGTTCCCATTCCCGCACTGCGAACGGCGGTCATGCCGCCATGACGAGGGCACTTGGGTCGGCCGGACCGCAACGCGGTGCAATGGCTTGGCGTGCCCCGCAATAGTCGCACCGTGTCGGCGTCGGTCCCAAGGTTGGGGGTGACAGATCACCTTCCGCCTGGTCGCCGGTCGGGGTCTCGACGATATCCACTTCGAGGTACGGTGTTACTCTACCACAACTCGCCGGGACTGCACGCGCTCGTCGTCCGTCGCAGCGCTGAGGTCTGTTCCCCTCCCTTGATCACCTCCGTCCCCGGAGCTAAGTTGTTTGAAGTCACCGGGCTTTCCTGACCTTGCCATTCGTTGGGTCGCGTGTCTGGGAGATGGGTTCTTCGTCTCTCCATCCCGGGCCGTTGTCCGTTTGTCGATAGTCTCGGAGGGTGCCACTGTGGGACCACCTGCCGCCCCGGTTCTGCCGGAGGCTTCCTTGCCCAAGGCCGGCGCCGGCGCGGCGGCGCCGGGAATCCTGGCCGGGGAGACCATCGGGACCGGTGTGGGCCCCTTGGGCGCTCTCTCCCCGACCCCCATCACGCCGGAGGTGACCGGGGCGAATCCACGTTGGGGGGCCATGGCATGGGGGCTTGCCGCCGCTGTCTGCGTGATCATCGGCTGGCTGCCTTTCCTGGCACAGAGCGGTCGGGTGGCCGTCGACGACGACTGGCACTTTTTCTACCATCAGTATGAAGCGGTTTGCCGGACCATTGTGGAGTACCATCAGTTTCCTTTCTGGAACGCCTGGCATACAGGTGGCACGCCACTGTTCGGTCATCCGCTCGTGGGGGTTTTTGGCATCGAGACCCTCCTGAGCTTGTTGTTGGGTACCGTGGTCGGCCTTAATCTTGCTGTGTCCGTGTACCTGGGCATCGGGTGCTGGGGCATGTGGTTGCTGCTGGCGGACTGGCTGGACAGTCGCCTGGCCCGTTTCTGGGGGACCGTGCTGTTCGGGCTTCAAGGCGCTTTGGCCTTGCATGTGGCGGCCGGGCATGTCGTGATGCTGGGCGTTGCCTGGTTGCCCCTGATTCTCCATCTGGCCCCACGCGTGCGTCGGTCCCGGACTGCCGCAGTGACCCTCGGCTTGTTGCTTGCCTTGGTGGTGAACGGGGCGATCCATTACCACACGGTTCATTTCATGATCGGTTTGGGGTGTTTCTTCTGCGTCCAGTTGTGCCGTCATTGGCGCGAACGGGAGTTTCGTCTGAACCTGCTGGGCATGAGTCTGCTCGTGTTGACTCTCTGCCTGTACCGTTGGGTGGTGTGCTCGGAGGTCTTTCTGGAGTTCCCCCGGGAGATGGACATCCCGATCAAGGTGCCGCTGTGGATGCTTCTGAAGGCATTGGTCTGGCCGGGGCAACACGCCGGGTCCTTCTATCCTGATCCGGTGCCGGGATGGCTGAAGTGGCACGAAATGGGGGCCTACGTCGGCGTCATCGCATTGGGGTTGTTCCTGTTTTCGGCCTTCAGGCGCCCCAGATGGTGGCACGTGGCGGCGTTTATCACAGCACTGTTGGCAATCGATTCCGCCACGCACTGGCTTCCCGGCTACTGGCTGCGGGAACTGCCCGTATTCAAGAGCATGTGGGTGGTGACGCGCTGGCGGTTGTATTCGGTTGTCTTCATAATACTCGGGGCGGCTGGTGGACTTGACCTCCTGCTGAAACGGTTTCCGATGTCGAGCATTGCAGGGAAGGTCGTCCGGGTTCTCCCCGCCCTCTCGATCGCGGGTCTTCTCTACAACCAGCATTACCAGTGGCGCCATGCACACTGGGAGTCCGAGGGTGGGCTTCTGAGCGCCGTTCATCTGGAGAGTTCGACACTGGTGAGCAGCGGGAACGTGGAGTTTCACCCCTATGCTGCCGTTCACAGGGGAGTCGGAATGCTGTTCGCGTATGAACCGTTGTTTGGTTACCCGACACGTTACCATAAAGGTTGCGCCTTGGACTACCGGACGTGCCGGATCGGCGTCGAGGACCCGCGCTACCCCGGCGAAGTGGCGGGGTTGGTTTCGCCGTTGCCGCAGCAGGACGTCGATTGGTCCCCCAACCGGATTCGGGTAGGGTTGGACCTGCCGAATCTGATCTACGTCAATCAGAATCCCGGCAGTTACTGGCGGCTTAACGGGGTGCAACTTTTCCCCGGCTGGCCTACCGTTGCGATGGAGGAATCTCTGGTTTTTGCCTGTACACGTCCGGGCGAGTACGTCCTGGCAGCCGTGCCCCCTGGCCATCAAAGGGCCTTGAGGTTGACTCTGGCGGCAGGCTTCCTGTTGCTTGTTTTCGCGATTGGCCCTTGGCGTCAGGCGAAGGGCTTGACCGGTTCTGGGCCAAGTGTAAGTTAGTTCGACGCGTTGCGCGGCATGTCAACCGTTCGGTATCAGCATCCCGAGAATGTGGCCGCAAAGGCATCGCGCCGAAAGCCCGAATTCGGTGTTCCCGTGACCCGGTGGTCGCCTGATGGCCGGTGGGCCATGTCGAGTGTCGCTCCGCAAATCTGAACAGCTGGTTGGGAACTCACGCTTACACGCCCATGCCGGATCGTCTTCATAGCATCATCGTCCCGGTCTACAACTCGAAAGAGACGTTGCCGATCCTGGTTGATCGTCTCGCTCTCGTTATGGGTGAGGCAGGATTGCCTTTCGAGTTGATTCTGGTTGACGACGGCAGCCGGGACGGGGCTTTTGAGGAGATTCGGCGCCTGGCGCAGCAGCACGCGTTTCTCCGTGGTTTCCGGCTCTCGAGGAACTTCGGTCACCAGGCGGCTCTGACGATTGGCTTGCAGAAGAGCCGGGGCGACGTCGTGGCGATCATTGACGATGACCTTCAAGACCCGCCCGAGTTGTTGCCGGAGTTCTTCCGGCGTCTCGAGGCCGGCGCCGACGTGGTGTATGGCACACGGCGCAAACGGAAGGAGGGGGTCTTTCGCAGGTTGCTCTATGCCGCGTTTTACCGAGTGTTGGGTCTGCTGTCGACGATCCGTATCCCCCCTGACGCTGGAGACTTCTGCGCCATGAACCGGCGGGTGGTGGACGCCATGCTCCAGTTTGTTGAGGCCAATCCTTTCCTGCGCGGGATCCGTTCATGGGTGGGCTTCAACCAGGTTGGGCTCGAGTATGAACGGGCCGCTCGCCTGCAGGGAGAGTCCGGGTACAGCATGAGGAAATACATTGGGTTCGCGATGGCGGGCATTCTCTCGTTCTCCTACATCCCTCTGCGATTGGCCATTCTGCTGGGGTTGATGACGGCCCTGGCTTGTCTGATCTTTGCGTGCTACGTCGTGTTTGCCTGGTTCTCCGGAGCGTTTAATGTCCCGGGCTACGCGTCGCTCATCGTGGTGATCGCCTTTCTGGGCAGCATGCAGCTTTTCTGCCTCGGGGTTATCGGGGAGTACCTGGCGCGCATCAACGACAATGCCAGGAAATGGCCTGTGGCCGTCATTGCCGAGAGTACAGGTGCCGAGGACCGGCCATGAACGTTCTTGTCCTTGGGGGAGACGGCTATCTGGGGTCGCATCTCGTTGACGAGGCGGTCGCTCTGGGACACCAAGTGACTGTGTTTGACCGTTTTCCGTACGGCACATCGCGGAACCTCGAACACCTCAGGGAACGAGTGCGGCTTGTTTCCGGCGAGTTTGTGAACGCGGACTCGTTGCGCCGGGCCGCGGAAGGGCAGGACATTGCCTACCATTTCATCTGCATGACGAGTCCTGCGGCAAGCTGGAATGATCCGTACATCGAAGTGGAAGGGAACTTGCGGGGGGCGCTGCAGTTGCTTGAGGTGCTGTCGGAGGCGAAGGTCCGTAAGGTCGTTTTTCCATCCTCGGGGGGAACCGTCTACGGAACGCATATTCAACCGGTCGGCGAGCAGATTCTACCCAAGCCCTCGAGCCCGTATGGGATCGCGAAACTGGCCACAGAGCATTTCCTGGAATACTACCGGCAGCGTACCGGTCTTGCTTACGACGTCTACCGGATCGGCAACGCCTACGGGCCACGTCAGCCTCTTGTCGGTCCGCAGGGGGTTGTCGGCATGTGGATGCAGTGCATTCTGGACGGGCGTGCCGTGACGGTGTACGGCGACCAGAGTGTCGTGCGCGACTATGTCTACGTCAAGGACATCGGGCGGCTCATGGCTTACTCCTTGCGCGATCCGGAGGCGTCGGATCTCTTCAATCTTGGAACGGGGATCGGGACCTCTGTGCTGGAGTTGCTCGAACTGTTCAAGCAGACCATCCATCAGCCGTTCGAGTACCAATTGCTTCCCCGGCGGACCTGCGACAATGTTTGCGTTGTCCTCGACAGTACGAAACTTCTTGCCCGCTTGCCGGGATTTCGGTATGCCACCTTGGCCGAGAAACTCCCGGAGACCTGGGACTACATCAAGCAACGGAACCGGCCATGACGCCAGCCCGTAGCCAGGTTGACAGCAACCCTCGTGCGCACCGTTCGGACGAAGACTTCGACCGTCACGCCGAGCACTACGACGAGGCGCTGGCCGGTGTCCTGCAGCCTTTTGGCGAGGATCCTTCCCACTTCGATGCCTGTAAGGTCGGGGCGCTGGAGCGGTGGATGCTCGGGAAGGGCGCTATGACGCCAACCCGCATCCTGGATTTCGGGTGCGGAGTCGGGCGCTTGTCCGTGCTTCTGGCCCAGCGGTTTTCGTCGGCGCGAGTCGTTGGCGTCGACGTCTCAAAGACCTCGCTGGAGGTTGCCGCGGCAAGGGGAGGCAACCTGGCCAATCTGTCTTTCTCGGAACAGGTTCCGGAGTCGGTTCAGTTCGACTTGATCATTGCCGCCAATGTTTTGCATCACATTCGGCCTCAGGAGAGGCGTGGGGTCCTGGTGTCGTTGCAGGACTGCCTTGCCCCGTCAGGCCAGGTCGCGATCTTCGAACACAACCCGTGGAACCCTTTGACGCGGTTCGTCGTGAGCCGGTGCGGTTTTGACGAAGGAGTTGAGCTTCTGAGCCTGCGTGCGTTGACCGCGATGGCTCGGATGGGAGGCTATGAGGTCGTTCAGCGGAGGTATCTTGTCTTCTTCCCCCGGGTGCTGCGCTTTCTGCGGCGCCGTGTAGAGCCCGCCCTTTCCCGGTTTCCGCTGGGTGCCCAATACATGTGTGGGATGCGGGTTAACCGCAAGACGGCTTAGCCTTACACCAAGAGCATGTCCGCAGTTTGCGATCAAGGGTCTCGATAATGGAAGCCCAGGGCTGACCTCTGACCACTTGGGTTGCGGGCAAGCCCGTCTCAGGCGGGAGGCTTTCAGAGTCGCCGCGCCGGCGCACGAACTCACTTCGCCTCGGCGGTGACGTTCCGAGATCCGCCGGGTTGCGTGGGTGTCAAACTCGTGAACCCAGAGAGATGGATCCCGAATGGCTCAGGCCGCACCGGGGACGGGGGTTCAGCGTTTCGCGGGTCACTGCACGTCCAGCACACCTTCGTCGGTGCGGGCGGTGATCCTCTGACCTGGCTGGACAATGATGAAGTCGTCGTCCCAGCGCGCGTGGAAGAGTTTGTCCATCAAGGTCCAGTCGCCGTCGCGGACTTCGAAGTCCCAGTTCCGTTCCCGGGCTTCGGCGTGGGTGGCTTCAATGAACTCGGTCTCGTCGCACACCCCCATCTTCAGGTACAGGAACTTGGAGTAGTTCTTGAGCCAGCCGCCCATGGTCTCGACGACGAAGTCGGCGTTCTCCTTGCCGTACTTTTCGACCATGTCCTCGTAACTCTCGGCGAGGCCGAGCGCACCCATGACACCCTGCTGCCCGTAAGCGGGGCGGTCGTAGTCGGTGCCGGAACGGTTCCGTTCCTTCCATCCGGTCGTCATGTAATAGGTGCCCGGGTGCGCATCAAAGTACTCGCGGTAGGCCGGGCGCGAGCCGAAGAAGAATGTGATGCAGTCGTGAGCGCGCGGGACGACCAGCGGGATGCTCCGGGCGGTGAGGCCGACAATGCCGTTGTTGCAGCGCGCGTACCCGAGCAGGATCGCGTCGTACCCGGCCTCGGGATCAACCGCGTCGACGGCTTCCTGGATCTTGGCGAGCATGTCCGCGGTCTTCAGGTCATGCAGACCCTTGCGCAGGAATTCGAGATCAACCATGTGCGGCGTTCGCGCCGCCAAGGCGCACGCTTCGCGGTAGATGATCTCGCAACCGATGAATTTGAGCTTCTTGCGGGGGGGCATGGTTTCAGATACTCCGGTGACACCCAACTAAGCGATGTGGCTATGGGAAAAGGCGCCATGGTCTGTCGTATTGCCCGGCGCAACACCAAGCCCGCCCCAAGCCTGCCCGCGAGGACGCGGGCGCTCCAAAGAAGCGCCTCTCTGGACCCGGTCGGTTGGTCTGAAGTCGGCGGGCATCGTCCTCCGAAGCTCCACAGGTTGACGGACTGGACCGGGGCAGGGGAACACGAACCGGGGCAGTGGGCGTTCAGCCCTGCTGCGCACGCCACCAGTCGATGGTCCGCTTCAGACCCTCGTCAAAGCCGACCTCGGCCTTGAACCCGAACTGGTCCAGCGCGCGACGGGTGTCGAGGCAACGGCGCGGTTGCCCGTCGGGCTTGCTGGGGTCCCAGACTAGGCGGCCGGTGAAGCCGGTCATCGCGCCGATCTTCTCCGCCAGGTCGCGGATGGTAATCTCGAAACCGGCTCCGACGTTGACCGGATCCGGGGCGTCGTAACGCTCGGCGGCCAGGGCGATGGCCCGAGCGGCATCCTTTGCGTAGAGGAACTCGCGACTGGCCGAACCGGTGCCCCAGACCTCCACCTCCGCGGCGCCCTTGTCCACCGCCTCGCAGAACTTACGGATCAGCGCGGGGATGACGTGGCTGGTCTGCGGGTCGAAATTGTCGCCTGGCCCATACAGGTTGACGGGAAGCAGGTAGATGCCGTTCAATCCGTACTGCTGCCGGTAGGCCTGGACCATGACGAGCAAGGCCTTTTTCGCCACGCCGTAGGGTGCGTTCGTTTCTTCGGGGTAACCGTTCCAGATGTCCTCTTCGCGGAACGGCACGGGGGTGAACTTCGGGTAGGCGCAGATGGTCCCGACCTGCACGAATTTCTTCACCGGTCGCTGCCGGGCCTGCTCGAGGAGGTGCAAGCCCATGGCCATGTTGGCGTAGAAAAAACGCCCGGGTTGGGCTTGGTTCGCACCGATCCCACCCACCTCAGCGGCCAAATGGATGACGATATCCGGGCGCAGGTCGTCGTACATGCGGACGACGTCAGCTTCGTGGGTCAGATCATAGTCCCGGCGGCGGGGCACAAGCAGGTTTGCCGGTGGCACGCCACGGCTCTGGAGTTCCTCGATCAGGTGCCGACCCAGGAATCCGGCGCCGCCGGTGACGACAATGCGTTGGGTGTGGATATCTGTCATGGAGCCTCTTGTAGAACCTTGTTTCCCGGGATGAGTGTTCAGGTGTTCAGGTGTCAGGTGTCGGGTGTCGGGTGTCGGGTGTCGGGTGTCGGGTGTCGGGTGTCGGGGGGGGGGGCTTCGGCGCTCAGCACTCGATTGCAGTCGGTCGCACTCGATAGCAGTCGATTGCGGTCGACCGTCTTTCCTGAACCCTGACCTCCGACCCTCCGTTCAGCGCTTCGGGCCGGACGCCTGCCGGTGCTCGGCGACCACGCGTTCCTCGCGTGCCAGTTCCCAATCGGACTCGACCATCATCGTGATCAGTTCCTTGAACGTCACCTTCGGTGTCCAGTTCAGGACGCGTCGGGCCTTGGCCGCATCGCCCTGCAGCACATCGACCTCGGCCGGGCGGAGGTACCGCGGGTCTGTCTTCACGAAGTCCTTCCAGTCCAGGCCGACCAGGCTGAACGTCAGTTCCAGTGCCTCACGCACCGAGTGGGATTCACCGGTGGCGACGACGTAGTCGTCCGCCTGCGGTTGCTGCAGCATCAGCCACATGGCCTCAACGTAGTCGCCGGCAAAACCCCAGTCGCGGCGCGCCTCGAGGTTGCCCAGGTACAACTCGTTCTGCAGCCCTTCCTTGATGCGCGTCACGGCGCGGGTGATTTTGCGGGTGACGAAGGTTTCGCCGCGGCGCGGGGACTCGTGATTGAATAGTATCCCATTGCACGCAAACATGTTATAGCTCTCTCGGTAGTTCACCGTTTGCCAGAACGCGTAGACCTTGGCGCAACCGTAGGGGCTGCGCGGGTGAAACGGCGTCGTCTCACTCTGTGGCACCTCGACGGACTTGCCGAACATCTCGCTCGATGAGGCTTGGTAGAACCGGACCTGCATGCCGGTGTCGCGAATGGCTTCGAGCAGCATCATGGTGCCCAGGCCGGTGGCGGTGACTGTGTACACCGGCTGATCAAAGCTGACGCGCACGTGGCTCTGTGCCGCCAGGTTGTACACCTCGTCGGGTTGGATGCGGGTCAGCACTTCGCGCAGGCCCACGCCGTCGGTCAGGTCGCCATAGTGCAGGCGCAGGCGAACCTGGCTGGCGTGCGGTTCCTGGTAGAGGTGCTCGATGCGACCCGTATTGAACGAACTGCTGCGCCGGATCAGGCCGTGTACATCATAGCCCTTGTTCAGCAGGAGCTCCGCAAGGTAACTGCCGTCCTGGCCGGTGATGCCGGTGATTAGTGCCTTCTTTGCCACGGAACGATCTCCTGGGATGGGGGGGATTCGGTGTTCGGTGTCGGTGTCGGGGGGGGGAGGCGCGTTTCGATGCCGAGGCGGTTCCTCGAAAACCTGAGCCATGCCTGACGCACGTGCACACCTGGCGGAGGTACAGCCCGCGAGACGCGGGCGCTCCAGGGTGAATCGTTTCTCCTGAACCCTGAACACCCGGCAGCTTCACCCGCGCAGGTACGCGTCGATCGCGGCGCCGGCGCGCATACCCTCCGCTATACCCTGCACCGCGGTCGTCCCGCCATTCACAATGTCCCCGCCCGCGAAGACGCCGGCGACACTCGTCGCGCCCGTCTCGGGTTCGGCGCGGACCCGTCCTTCGCGCGTGAAGCGGATCTCCTTGATGCTGTCCCTGAGCGCCGGCGCAATGCCCTGACCGAGCGCCTCGATGGCCATTTCCACTGCCAAAACGGACTCCGTGTCCGGCACGAGCACCGGCCGCCGGCGTCCCGACTCGTCCGGTTCCCCGAGTTCGGTGCGTGCGATGCGGATGCCGGTCAGTTGCCCGTTCGCATCCGTCAGGTAACTCAGAGGTTGAGTCAGAAGAAGGATGTGTCCGCCGGCGGCCAGGAAGGCGTCGCGTTCCTTGATCCAGGCCGGCATCTCCTTGAAGGAACGGCGATACAGGAGAAAGACGTCGCGGGCTCCGAGCCGCAGCGCTGTGGTTCCGGCGTCCATCGCCGTATTGCCGGCACCGAGGACGGCCACGCGTTTGGAGACCGCGAGGGGCTGGGCCGCCTTGGCGGCATTCAGGAACGGGACCGCGCCCATAGCGCCCTTTGCTTCGCCCAGGCCGGCGGAGTCGGAGAGGCCGAGCGCGAGGAACACGGCGTCGTGCGCCCGGCGCAGGTCGGCGAGATGCACGTCGCGGCCGAGCGCGGCGCCAAGCTTGAGCGTCAGGCGACCGGCGTCCCGGGCTGGCTTGATAATGGCCTCGATTTCCTCGGCGGCACTGCCGTAGCGGTCCTCGGGTATGGCCGTGTCAGGGGTCCCGCCCAGTCGATCACCCTTTTCGTAGAGTGTCACCGTGTGGCCCGTTTCCAGCAGACGAATGGCGCAGGCGAGCCCGGCCGGCCCACCCCCGACCACGGCAATGTTCTTGCCGCTTGGCGTGGCGGGCAGGGTGACGCCCGTGATGCCCTGGAGTCGCGCGGTCTTGGCGACGACCAACTGGATGTCCTGGATGGCGATCGGGTTCTCGCAGAACACGTTTTCCAGGCAGTGCCCCTGGCATTGCTCGGAGGCCGGACAGACCGCGCCGCACATTTCCGGCAGCACGTTGTTCTGCTTGAGAATGGTGTACGCGCGCGGGATGTTGCCGTCGCCAAAGGCCTTGATGAAGGCTGGGATGTCGATGCGTGCCGGGCAACCGTGGGTGCAGGTTGGTTCCTGGCAGTCGCGGCAGCGTCTGGCCTCGGCCATGAGCCGATCCAGCGAGAAGCGGCGCGCCATGCGGTACTTGGGGCCGTAGATGTCGCTGTCGCGCACCACGCATCCGGTCTGGCCGCCGTCGCGCATGATCTGGGTGCAGGCCGAGCAGGTCACGCAGCACTTGACCGGGTCCATCCGGCCGGTGGCGAGAATGTCCTTCACCGAGTCGGGGTAGGCGAACGAGGATCGGCCCTGACCGATGAGTGTGGCCCAGTGGCGCTGCAGCACCGCACCGGCCACGTTCGGCATGAACTGCCGCAACCACGCGTACCCGGAACCGATCACCGCCAGGTCCGGGTTGGCCGTCTGAATGGTGCGCACCGCGTGGATAAGCCGTGCCACGCCTTCCAGCGGGTGTTCCTCGGGGACCGGGCAGTTGCAGATGGGGAAGTCGTACGGCCGGTTGTAGTGAGGATTGAAGTAGGGGTTGCCGAGTGACACGTTCAGCAAGCGAACGCCGATCTCCTGCAGCCAGGCGATCAATTGCAGCGGTTCGGTGAGGTCGAGCTTGCGGAAGTCGGCCTTGTCGACCCCGAACCCGTACGGGTAGCTCAGGGCGTCGTAAACGTTCAGCCGTGTGGTGATGAGCAGCTTGGGCAGCTTGGCGGCAATCTTCGCCAGCGATTCGCGCAGCAATCGGGTGCGGTTCTCGAGACTGCCGCCATATCGGCCCTCGCGCGTGAACGAGGCGTGCAGTTCGGCGACCAGGTAGCGATGGCAGCTTTTCACGTCGACGCCGTCGAAACCTGCCGCCGTCGCCAGTTCCGCCGCGTGCAGGAACTTGTCCTGCAGCGCGTCGAGATACTCGTCGGTGACCAGGCGGTGGTCAGGCCCGAGCTTGTGGATCGGGTCGAGAATGGGGTTGCGGTGCGCGGTGATTGGAGCCGGCACGCCGGTCGGCTTGCTGTATCGCCCCGAGTGCGTCATCTGAAGGATGAGCAGAGGTTCGGCCCCCCTGGCCTTGCGCGCGGCGTCACGAGTCGCCTGAACCAGGCGCCGAAAGACATCGACATTGCCGTCGTGCAGCCAGAACTGACCGGGGTTCGACCGGCCCTCGGACACGACCGACGTCGCTTCGAACCAAATCAGGGCTGCGCCGCCTTCGGCGTACCGGCGGTAGCGCCGGTATGACAACTCGCCCGGAGTGCCGTTGCGGTCGGCGTCAAAGCCTTCCATGGGGTGCACGGTCAGGCGGTTCGGGAGGTTGAGAGACCCGATCTGCAGCGGCGTGCCGAGGATGGACACGTCGTCGACGGTCGGGATATCGAGGCCCAACTCCGCGCATTTTGCGCGCAGGTCACTGAGGTATCGAAGGTTGAAGTGTTCGTGTCTGGCCATGAGCTTCCTTTCCTGGCGTCCAAGATGGGACGGTCTGGCCGTGGCACGGCAAAGCCACGCCGCATCTCATGCAACCAGGCGCGGTCCCCGACTCTCCAAAGAGTAAGGGGATTTGCGGCAAAATCAAGGGTTCCAGCAGCAATCCCAGGGCTGTTTCAAGATCTGGCGCCGCGTCTCGGAAGGCCACGCCTCCGCGCGCACCAAGTAGGGGCGGCCTGTCCTCAGGCCGCCCCCCCGGCGTGGGGACACGCCGGGGGTACACCGCACGCGACAGTCACGAATCTTGAAACAGCCCTGCAGCAATCCAGAGGATGCATCAGCGCCTCCCGGCCGAAGGACCCCACCGCAAAAAGCCCAGAAGTCGCGTACAACGTAGCCACTGCAGCGACGAACGCAAGCTCAGGGTCGGCTGTAACGTCGGCCATGCAGGCCGATCTCCGACCCTTCTGCAAGGGGACGGCGATGAGAGGGTGTCCCTCGGACGTCTCCGTCTGAGGGACACCCTTCAGGACCTGTCGATATGGAACTCCCCAGACGTGTCTGTGGCTGCCACCGGCGTGGCCTACGGAGTGGCTGGCGTTTTGTCGACCGCCTTGTCTGTCGTCACAGCCTCTGTGGGCGCCGCAGGCGCGATGGCACGCGGCTTTCCCACCCGGCCGTGGGTCCACTCGCTGATGTAGCCCATGCTGTTGAGCACGGCGTAGATGATGTACAGCACGAACACCAGGACCACCACGCTGGGCCATGCGCTCTTCTTCTCCGCGTACGGGTCGACCAGCTCACGCTGCGAACCGGGCGGCAAGGTCGCCACTCCCGTCAACGAGGCCCCGAAGGGCACATTGATCTTGGCCTTGGCATTCACAGCCCAGCCGTTGGCGTCGAGGATCGGGCCCAGGTTGCGCTTCCGCAGTTTCAGGTAGGCAATCACCAACGCCGGCCCCGAGATCAGGAGCATGACGGCCACCAATGCGGCCAGGATCGCGAGCGGGCCGAGCTTGATGATGCCGGTGACATAGCCGAGCAGGACGGCGGCGAACGTGCCGATGGCGCCGAACGCAACGCCCAATGCGGCCACGGTTCCGACATCCACCTTCTTGGACGGCTCTGCAGGCTTCACAGTCTTGTCCGCCTGCGCCACTTTGGAGGCGGTGGTTTCCAGTTTGGCGGTCGCCCCGGCGTCGGCGGCCGCGGCGCGCTTGGCCACCTGCTCCTCGATCATGCGGACGAATTTCTTGTAGGGCGCCCAGAACGCTTGCCGCAGGCTGATGGGATTGTCGACGATCTTGGTGATGGTCGCGTCCCAGTCGCGGCCCTTGCGATCATAGAAGATGCCGTTCCGGCCCACCATCAGGTTGTCCGAGTCGCCGTCGGTGATGGCAGCCACGATCTGCATCTTCTCGCCTGTGCCCTTGCGAACGCAGTCGCAGTACGCGAGGTAAGCGCCGGCCAACCCGGCCATGGTTGCGTGGCGCCCGGCGTCTTCGACCGGGAGGGTGAGTTGACAACTGCGTTGGTCCAGGTAAAGCGTGCCGGCCTGGAAAATCGCGGGGTCGCCGCGATTGTAAAAGTCACTGAAGTTCACGAAATTCGTGCACAACAAATGCAGGTTGTGGTAGAGCCGCACCAGCTTGTCCACCGAGGCAATCGCGTTGGCAGTGCCTTCTTCGGCCTTGTCCTTGGCAATCAGTGCCGCCAGGTCATTCTTGGCTTTGCCCGCCAGAATGGCGTGGACGCGGGGCAACCCGAGTTTCTCCACCACGGCGCCCGCCTTGGCGGCCTGCCAGGCGTCGAACGCCGCCAACTTGCCGCACAGGGCCTTCCAGTCCGCCTCGCTCAGGTCCGTCCGCTCGCCGAGCAGCGGTTTGACCGCATCCGCGTGCAGGCGCGCCAGGGCATCACTCCAGGCCGGGTTGACACTGCCTTGGAGCGGCAGGGCTTTGCCAGCCTCGACGTGGGCCATTGGCAGGCTCGCGATCTCGGCCGACGTCGCGGTCAGGTCCTTCACGGTCAGAGCCAGGTACTCCTTCTCCTCGCGATTCAGAGCGCCTGCGGCGCGCGGGTCAAACGCGATGATCCGGCACCGGGCAAAGAAGTCGTCAACCTTGGTCTTTACCGCCTTGACCGCAGCCATGGCCGCGGCGGTCGCATCGCCCAAGGGCAAGAGCGTTTTGTCGGTTTCCGCCTTCTCGCACCAGGTCGAGTAGGCGACCGCCTCGGCAAAGAACGCGTCCACCTTGGCCTGCGAAATGCCCGGTTTGCCGGAGCGGTCCAGCTCGCTGCCGTGGCTGGCCATGATGTCGCGCATCACGGCCTTGGTCTCGTCATCCGTCGCCGAGAGTTCAGTGATCATGCCGTCGCCATTGAATGCGGTGCCGGCGAAGATCTTGGCCGGGTCCGTGTCCTCTTCCGTGATCACGCCGTCCGTCCGGTTCAGGTTGCCGAGAATGCGTTGCGCAGAGGCCAGGACCGCCTTGCCCTCAGCGGAGGCATCGTTGATGGCGCTGAGCGGCAGCTTGGCCGAACCCTTGCACAGGTCGTCCGGATTCTTGAGTAAGCCCGCGGCCCATTTCACGGCAGCGATCAACTCGCCGGCCCGGATCCGACCATCCTTGTCGGTGTCGATCAGTGTTAGGGTCTTGGCGTCAAAGTGCAGACCCGTGGTCGGACAGGCGAGCGCTACCCACAGCTTCTGGTCGAGCTGGTCCAGGTTCATGAGGTCGGCACCGGTCTCGATCCGAACCTGATCGAACCCACCGACTCGGGCAAACCGCCACGCGTGTTTGGCACTCATGAGCACGTCCTTTCGCATTCCTGTCATGGGGGCGTGTGAGCATCCGTCGGCGCAGACGGATTTCATCGTAATTCCATAACTCTAGGCGGTCTTGGGAAGAGCGCAAGGCGTGCCTGGTACACGTGAAGCGTCGGGCGCGAGCGGAAACGGATCCGCCAGACGGCATCCCGAACCGCAAACCCCGCTTGAATTCGGTTGCCCGCAACCGCCCCGCCGCCACGCCGGTGGTCATCCCGTGTCCGCAATCCGCGGCCGAGGATAGCCCCAAGGCTGGGCAACTGCAAGGCGAGGGCAGGAGTCCGTGAGCCGGCAAGAGCCGGCAACCGACCCCTGCCGGGAATGGACGAGAATGGACAAGGGTCAGGCTTTGGCGTTTGTAATCATGCAGCAGCTATTGTGAATTCGAGTGGCGGGCGGCGGGTGCCCGGGGTACGGGGCGAAGGCGGGGTAGTACACGGCTCGGAAGGCGGGCGGGGATGCGCGCGGTTGTCAGAATACGCCCTTGCTGCGCAGGCGGTAGCGGCGTGGCGAGACGCCGAACTGCTGGCGGAAACACGCGTAGAAGTGGCTCACACTGCGGAATCCGCAGTCGTGGACGACGTCGAGGATTTTCGCGTCATCCGCCGACAACTGGCGCGCCGCGTAGTCGAGCCGCGCGTCGTTGACCACTTCGCTGGGGGTCTTGCCCGTGTGCTGCTTCAGCACTCGCGAGACGTGCTCCAGGGAGCGGCCGGCCAGTGCCGCGAGCCCGCGCGGACCGCGCCGGAAGTGCTGTGGGGCACGGATGGCAAGGCAGGCCTGGCGCAGCCAGTCAGGCGCGCCGTGCCAGGCGGCCAGGCTGCCGCGACCGCCCAGTTCGTTCAGGAGGTTGAGCAGGAATCGATCGAGCGCCAGTTGCGAACGCGGTGCGGTGCGGAGCAGATCAAAGGCGCTGTACAGCCAGCGTGCCTGACCGGTGTTGAGCGTGACGGTTGCCGGCAGAGACGCGGCGACAGGCCAGAAATCGGGTGCTTCGGCGCTGTAGCGTTCACGCAGGAACCCGAGGTTGCGCGCCGGGAAGGCGAGGTTGATCATGCCAAATTCGCTCTGGGGTGTGCAGCTTACAGCGTGTCCGTCCGTAGGCCGCAGGAAGACGACCTGGTTTGGCGTCAGCGGGCGGCTCTGCCCGTTGACGTCGTGGCGGCCACTGCCGTGCGTAACCCAGAACAACTCGGCGAAGTCGTGGGCGTGGACGTCCACACTGCGCCAGTCGCGCGGCCCATTGGTCGCGAGGTGAAAGGCCTGGCCCGGTGCGGCGATGCTCTTCCAGGTGATGGTACGCATGAATATCAATATACCGCATTATTATGTCAACGTCACGGAAGAAAAACCGTGTTGCAGGGTGTACCGTTCTATCAATAAGCAGCAATGTGCTGCAGTCCCAAGGCCGGTGCTGGGATAGGAGGGCGGTTAGGGCAGGGGCGGGCCGGTCGGGACGACGAACGAGAAAGGACAGAACCATGACCTCGAGAGAGCGTCTTTTGACCGTTTTGCGCGGCGACATTCCGGACTGCGTGCCGGTGATGCCGGATTTCTCGAACATGATTCCGGTCAAGATGACCGGTAAGCCGTTCTGGCAGGTTTACCTCTACAACGACCCGCCGCACTGGGAGGCGTACGTGAACTGCGCCAAGTTCTTCAACGTCGATTCGCTGATGGACGGGTACTTCCCGCTGCACCTGCCCGACCCCGATGCGGCGCGGAATGCGCCGCCGTGGCAGGATTTCATCGTCTCGCGCACTTCCGAGATGCTTGTGGTGCAGTCGTCCTACGTGGACAACGGCAAGCGCGTCTGGGCGCCGCATGTGCGGGTGTACTATGTCGCCGATCCGCCGACACACAGTGTGAAGCCGGAGAAGATCGGGCTGCCGCCCGTGCCGACGACGTGGGCGCCGGTCGAGGGCGTGAAGCAGTTTGACCGCGGTCCGGCGGGGTTAGCCCGGGCCAAGGCCATGTTGGGCGACCAGGGCCTGATCGGGGTCTGGGGCGGCGCCAGCACGTGCGCCTTTTCGGGCGAGGATGGGGTCTACCAGTACTACGACAACCCGGACAAGCACGAGAAGTGGGCGCGGGACCGCGTCGTCGCGGCGGAGAAGCATTTCCAGCGCATCATGGCGATGCCGGTCAAGCCGGATTTCATCGCTGTGGGCGGCTCGGGAACACTGATTTGGCAGACGGTCGAGATGTTCCGCAAAGTGGCGTTGCCGGCCGTGAAGCGCGTCATCGAACTGGCGACGGCGGCTGGGCTGCCGACGCACGTGCACTCGTGCGGGCCGGAGCGCGAACTGGTCAAGATCATGGCCGAGGAGACGGGCCTGACCGTGATCGACCCGTTGGAGATCCCGCCCATGGGCGACTGCAACCTGGCCGAGCTCAAGCGCCTGTACGGGAAGAAGATCACGCTCAAGGGCAACCTGCATACGACCGAAGTGATGCTGCGCGGGTCGGTCAAGGACGTGATTGCGGCGTCAAAGAAGGCCATCGACGATGCCGGCGACGGCGGCCGGTTCGTTCTTTCCACCGGTGACCAGTGCGGGCGCGACACGCCGTTTGAGAACCTGTACGCCATGATCGAGACCGCGCGCACCTACGGCCGGTACGACCAGGCGACCGGCAAGTGTCTGCGCGGGCAGGGCTGAGGGATGGAAGCTGAGGCGCGGGGGCGGGGACTCCGTCGGGGCGACTGGCCGCGACGCGGTGATCCTGTGGCGACCGCCTCGATCCCCTGACGGGAAAACGCGGTGAGCAAGGCTGGAGCCATGCTCTACTTTCGGGGAGTTTACGCGCAGGGGCGACGGGGGCCCATACCACGGTGCGATCAAGGTGATCGGAAGGGGACTGCACTGCAGTCCTGCCACAGAGGGCCAGTGGTGCCCTTTGGACACCCCACGGGACTTTGCCCGGCCGTGCATCGATGAAGTCGATGCGCGGCCGGGCAAAGTCCAACGGGATTCCAAAGGGACGAGTCCCTTTGGCGGGGGTGTGGGGGCAGAGCCACCACTCGACGACTTGGGTCGCGACTGGGACTCAGAACAGGCCGTTGCACGAGGCGATGGCGGCGGGGTCGTCGGGGGCGACGAGCACGACGCTGCCGTCGTCGTAGAGGATGTTCTCGTTGCCGGCGTGGCGGAAAACGGTCCACTTGGTCAGGGGCCAGGAGCCGTAGCCGCCGAGCGGCACGGTGTTGTTGGCGCTCTCGACGAGCACGGGGATGGTGCCGTGACTCTTCGCGAGTTGGCGACGGTGTTTGATGCCGTAGTTGCCGTTGGTGGGCCAGCCTTCCGGATTCGTCGCGTAGGGGAGCCCGAAGCAGTCCATGTAGCCGTAACTGAAGCAGAACTTCTTCTCGCCCAGGCTGTTCGGGGCAGGCTTGGCGTCGGTCGGGCAGGCGAAGAGACCTCCCGGGCCTTCGGCTTCGGTGCCGAGGTAGCCGTTGTTCACCAGCGTCTGCCACCAGACCCCTTCGACTCTGGCGCGTTCGGGGAACTCGGTCGGGAACGACTTGGGCAGCTTGTCGGGTGCGGGGAGTCGCGCGGGCAGGATCCAGCCGTCGTGATCGTCGGCGAACGACGTCCAGGCGACGCCGATGCGTTTCATGTTCAGGGCGCACCGCGCCTGCTGGGTCTTCTCTCGCGCCTGGGCGACCCCGGTCGCCAGCAGCGTGCCAGCGAGTACGGAGAGAATGCCGATGACGACGAGGAGCTCGATGAGAGTGAAGCAACGCGGGTTCCCAGACCGCCTGAAGGCGGGACTACGAGCCAGGGCGTCCGTTTCTACGCGTGGTCGGACTTCTGTCTCAGGATGGTGCATGGCTGTTCCTCGGTTCGGGACACTCGCACGGACGAGTGCGTATTCGGTGTCACTCCACCAGCATCTGCAGGGAGATCTTGACCAGTTCGTTTTCCACCGCGTCGAGGTCGACGCTGCCTTGGGGACGGAACTGCTGCTCGAGCTCTTGCCGGACTTTCTCGACCTGCTCCGGGGTGAACTTCTCGGCGGCGGCCCAATCGGCAATCTTCGCGTCCATGACGCCGCGGTTCTTCTGCCAGCGTGCGTCGAGCTTGGCGTCGAGGTCTTCCCGGGCGCGGTAGATGGCGAACAAGTCGGCCGCGAGCGCGCCGCCGTCCTTGCCGAGCTTCAGGAACGCGGTCAGGTCTGGCAATTCCTTCATCCTCTCCGCCTCGATGGCGGTCTTCAGGCTGACCAGCCCATTGATGCTGGCGTTGTCAGCCATGCAGGTCTTGGCTAACTCGAGCGCGGACGTCGCAGACTGTGCGGACTCCGCAAACTTGCCGTCGAGGAACTGCGCGAACGCGGTGAGGAACAGGCAGTGCAGCTTGAGGCCCTGGCTAGATGTGGACTTGCCGACCTTGTCCAGGGCCACAACGGCGCCGGCATAGCCGCGCTTGCCCTTGTCGGACACGCCAGCCTTGAGGAAGAGCCGGTAGGCATCGAGGAACTCCGGCGTGGCGTCGGGGACCTTCAGGTCCGCGAGTGTGAGCTTGTCCGGCTCGGGCAGCGCCGGTGCGTCCTGGGCGTGTGCGGTTGTCACGGCGCCGGCCCAGGCCAGGAACGCGGCGGCGGCCCAGGCGCGCCAGGCAGCCGCGGGCAGTGGCGCGGGACCTCCGAAACCGCAGCGGGGTGCTCCGGCTGGCGCAATCTGCTTCGGCGCGAGACGCGCCGAGCCACTGCGGCCGGAATTTCGCGAGACTGGATTCATCCGCGCGGACTGCAGTCTGCGACGGCTTGGTTGTGCAGGGGTTCATTGGGCCTCCCGCAGTTTGACATTCTTCGTTTCGGTCGTGCCGGTGGCGACGTCGCGCGCGACGAGTTTCCATGTGCCCGGCTTGCCGTTGAGCGCCAGCGGGATCGTGCCTTGGACGTGGCCTGCGGGCGCGGCCAGGTTCCACGAATAGTGGTCCGCCTCGCGGCCGTCCGGGTCGACGAACGTAACCCGGACAATGTGGAGTTCGGGTGTCGCGCCGTCCGTTTTGACGTCGACACGATAGTGCAGCGTTTCGCCGGGCGCCGCCTTGCCCGGCACGTCGACATCGAGACCCTTGACGCGGTAGGGCAGCAGGCTGTAGAAGTCCGCATCGCCGGGACGAATGACCGCCTTGATCCGGTCTGTCTTGCCGACGTAGCGACCGTTGCGGATGTCGTAGACGTGGAACGTACCGTCCAGGCCGATGGTGGTCGGCACGGGTGCAGGCGGCTCGGACTTGCCGGCGGTTGCGGCGTCCGCACCGGCCTTGGCGAGGGCCGCAGCCTGGGCGCGGCACGGGTGCTGGAGCAGGCCGAGGTAGCGCAGGCTGCCGGCGTGGTGGCGGTAGGCGCGCAGGCCTTCGACCGCGGGCGAAACGGTCAGTTCCGACGCGAGTCCAGCCTGTCCGGCCAATACCTCGAACAGGGCTTTGACCTGCGGCGCCTGTTCGGTGAGTTTCTCGACCTCGATGGCGAGCACGCCGGCATTGCGCTGGTACGCGTGCAGCGAGAAGTTCCAGAGCATGGCCTTGCCGCTGCCGAACGTGTTGGTGACCAGTGCCGGTGCCTCGCCCGCCTTGGCCACGGCCTGGCCGCTGGCCAGCTTCAGCGTGGCGTCCGTGTAGGTCTTCGGGAAGGTGTCGGGGAAGGGCGCGCCGGCGAACGTGACGGTGCCGTCCTTGACGGCCTTGGGCCCAGGCTCCTGAGTGACGCCGAACACGTCGTCCAGAGCGCCATTGCCGGACCAGGCCTTGCCGTGCTCGTCGCAGACGCCCGGGCGCAGGTCGGCAATGACCGTGCCGCCGTTCTTCACGAAGGCGCGGATGTTCTCGGCCTCCTGTTTCGACAGCGCCTGAGCGAACGGCAGGAACAGGAACCGGTACTTGCCTTTCTCGAGAATGCCTTCGGCGACTTGCCGGTACGAGACGATGCGGAACTGCCGGCGCGTGTCTTCCATGAGCGGAATGAGACTGCGCAGGACGTCCTGCTGCACGCCGCTCATGCCGCAGAGCGTGGCGGCGTGAATGCTGCTCGGCGAGTAGAGGATGGCGGTGGCGTCGTTTTCGCGTGTGGCGTGCATGATGAGCTTGCCCGGGCCGTGCTTGATGTCACGCATTTCGGGGAGGTTGGTTTGGAAGCACTCGAAGAAGGAGAAGTCCGGCGCCATGACGCTGCCGTGCCCGACACCGTTGTCCGCGACGCAGGCGTACCAGACCCAGAACGAGTTCGAGCCGCGGAACAGGTGCCGCCAGGGGATGTAGCGGTTGTAGGTCTGGCTGGGCCAGTCGTGATAGCGCTTGTACTCCTCGTAGCTGCCGAACCAGCCGGTGCTCACCAGCGTGCCCGGCTGGCTGAGGTCGACGATGGCGTAGGGCGAGAAGACGCCGTCGTAGGTGTTGTTCAGGCGCATGATGCGCATGATCTTGTCGAACTCGAAACCCTCGAAGCTGCCGATGTTGTCGTAGTCCGTGCCCTCGTAGCCGACCCGCGCGTCCGGGATGACCGACTGGATGCTGTCGCGGCAGACGCCCTGGAAGTCGGCCCAGACGCTTTCCATGTGCCGGCGGTAGTCGACCCACAACGGCCCGAGCGTCGGCGTCTTCATGGCATCCGCGAGAGTGACCGGCTGAACCTCGTCGAACGAGGCGTACTTCGTGCCGTACTCCTGGTTGACCGCGTCGAGGTTACCATACTCGCGCTTGAGGGACTCGTGGAAAACAGCGACGCAAGCGGGTGAGAAGCAGAGCTCGTTCTGGGTCGCCCACTGGAGATGGCACTCGTCGCCCATGGAGAACTCGGAGACGGAGAAGGGCTTCAGCCTTGCGGCGATGTCCGAGAGCTTCTTCGCTTCGGCCGCGCGGTCGGCGGCGTCGGAGAGGCAGGGCTTGCGGATGTGGACGTCGGGGCCTTTGGCCGTCTTGCCGAACTCCTCGTCCGGGTGGATGCGGGTGGCGTACGGGAGGTGCCACATGTCTGCGAGCGGGACCAGTGTGGTGAACCCGGTGTACTGCGTGTCGTACCCCGCTTCGCGGCAGGCGCGATACGCATGGTATCCCAGGTACGTGTTCGCGGCGCACTGGCCCACACCCCAGATGACATAGCGCGAGTCGTCGGGCGGTCTGAGATCGGAAACAGAGTACGCGGCCCGCTTCCGGGCGAGCACCTCAGCCGCGCGGCAGAGCTCGGCCTCGACGTACTGAACGATGGACAACGGCACGGTGGCAGGGAGCTGGAAGGCGACGTCCTCCGTGGCGGCGTCCGCCGTGGGGACCGGCACGGTCACCTCGGCGGTCACGCGACCGTAAAGATCACGTTGCCGGACGTGCAGCATCAGGCCCTGGTCGCCGGGTTTCAGAGTGAGTGAGGCCGTTCCGGACACGGGTTCGCTCTTGCCGAAACTGGCGGCCACGGTCAGTGCGCTGATAGCACTGGCCGAGCTGACCGGGACGAACGCCGAACCGAAATCGATGATCTTGCCGTCCTCGAGCACCCAGAGGTCGGCGAAGCAGTCGCCGGCCGGGACTTTGGGGAAGGCGAACTGCACCGGGGCATTGCCGCCGGCGAGGTCGAGGCGCCGCTCTTCCGATGCCAGTACCTGGTTGTCGCGGTTGCGCAGCACGAACCGGCACAGGACTTTGCGCGGTCCGGTGGCGGCGAGGGTGAACTGGAGCGGAGTCAGGGCGTCACGGTCCCGGGGCTGGAGCGATTCGCCCCGGACTTGGACCGGCGGTAGCTGCCCGGCCGCGGCCTGCATCAGGTGTATGACAAAGCCCAGGTAGTAGTCGTACTCGACCAAGTTGAGTTCGAGCCCACCCGGCCAGGGCGGCGTGAAGGCCTGCGGCGGCCACACGCGGAAGCCCTTCAGCAACGTGATGGTGCCGTTGCCGAACCGGAAGGCGGCGACCGCGTTCTTGAGGAAGGTTGCGGAGTCCGCGGCGTCGCGGTAGGCGGGCAAGCCCTTGAACGGGACCAGGAAATCCAGCAGTGGCTGAGCCGTGTCCTTGGCTGTGGCGCGCTTGAGGTACTCGTCGGCACTGGCGGCGACGGCGATCATGGGCGTGCCGTCCTTCACCTTCTTCAGAATGCGGTAACGTTCCCAGAGGCTGAGCCAGTTCCAGTTCTCGACCCCGACCACGATGAGCTGGTTGGGTGCATCGAGTTTCTCCTGCAGGTCGCGGCGGTAGTCGTCCTTCTTCAGGGGCGGGGTGCTGAAGCCTTCGGGCGTGGGCCGGGCCGGGATGGCGTAGACCTGGTAGTCCAGATCCGTGCGTTGTGCGATCTCGACGACTTCGCGCATGGCGTGCTGGGACATGATGAACAGGACCCGGAGCGGCGCGCCCTGCGCCGGCTTGAGCCAGGCAATGTGCGGAGTGGCGAACTCGGTGCTGGGCGCAAGAACCTTGGGGTCAAAGTCGCCGGAGAGCGCGGCGCGGGCGCCTGTGGCGGCCGTCAGACCGAGCAAGCCCAGTGCGGCGGCGATGGCGAGAGAGCGGCCTGATGGTTGGCACGGCATCCTACGGGTGCGCGACGGGCGGACATCGGTTGGAGTAGGTCGCATGACAGTTCCTCCATGGTCTGCGGGTACGGTCGTCACGTTTCTGAACTTGGGTTTCGGTGGCAGGCGGCGCGACCGGCGCGGGAAGGGAAGCCGACCGTCCCCGTTCGTAGTTCCGCCTTCAGGCGGTCTTCGTTTCCCGTGGCCACGTGCCGTCCGGACCGCGTGAACGCGGAACTACAAGCCTGGGCCGTGACGATCCGGGGCTGGGTTGGGGGGCATTGGGTCATTCGAACAGTGTCTCCATCAGGAGCAGGTCGCGCAGTTCATCGCTTTTCTCGCGCCGAAGTAGGGCACTCGGGCCGGGACGGCCCCGAGCACCCTACCGCAGTCCCGGAGGTCCCGCGCCACTGCCGTTCTGTTGACGGTCTTGGTAGACGGTGAGTTGCTCGTGCGAGAACACGGATGGACTCCGATGTCGGTTAGGTTCTGGACAAGGTTCTGGACTAGGTTTGCCGTGGGGGAATGCCATTGGTCCGTCAGGTGTTTCCCTTCCCCTACTTCACCGTCACCGTGGCATGCCAGAGGAAGCGCGTGCTGCGGTCGGGTGTGACGGGCAGCAGTGGGTGCGTGTAAAGGTACTCGACCGCCGCAGTGGCGACGGGGAGCGCGACGTCGGGGTTGGGGCCGAATCCGCCGATGCGCCAGAGCCAGCCCCAGCCCTTGAGGCGGTAGCCGCCGATAAAGTCGGCGCATTCGCCCGCGACGAGGGTGACGTGTTCCGAGGCGTTGGCGCCGCGCGACAGGCCGCGGTTGACGGCGCTCGAGAGCGTCTGGACGCGTGCGGTCAGTTCGGTGCCGAGCCACTCGGTACCGGTCGGCGTGACGCGCATGGGCTCGGGCGCCTGTCCAACGTCAGCCATGTCGACGGGGATGCCGATGATGCCGGCCCCCGATGTCCCTAAATTCTCGCCCTTGGCATCCCCTGCGGAGAACGTGTGGTAGAACGGGTAGGCGCCGGTCTCCCACCAGGTGCCGCCGTTCTCGACATACGACTTGACGCTGAGCAGCATGTCGCGCCACGTGCCGCGTCCGGCCGTCGGGAGACTTTCGCCGTACGGGTTGACGATGGCGAACCACGCGGTCGGGCCAGCGTGGAGCGCGGCGGTCAGGTCCGCGGCGGTGGTGATCCGCCGCACAGTGAGCCCCAGTTCCGTGGCGAGCCGCGATGTTTCGAAGGCCTGCGCCCACGCGTCGGGCGTGATGCCGGTGCCGCGCGGCTTGATGTCCGGGCCGACGTCGAGCACGCCGATGGCGGGCTTGGCGCCCGGCCAGTCGCGTGGTGCTTTCCCGGCCAGGTCTGCGGGCGCTTCGACGCGTTTCTCTGCCGGCCGCGCCGGGATCGTCAGGCGCAGAACGCCGTCACGAGCAGCGACGTCGGACGGCGGTTGGTCGGCAAACGTGACCGTGACGGTACCCGTGACGGGTTCGGGGAGGAGCACGGCGACTTCGGTCTGTTGCGGGGCGTAGGGGTAGACGTCGAACCTGCCGCCGGTGCCCTGGGTCACGAAGTCGATGGTGTCGGTGCCGGCGTCGAGGTCCCCGACACGCTTCGCGTCCGTGGCAACCAAGCCGGGCGCGGTGGCGAGGAACCCGTACGGTGCGATCTCCGCGCCCTGTTCCGTGAGCGGGCGCGGGCCGAGGTTGGCGACGATGCGGACATCGCCGTAGGTGGCGCGGATCGTGCCGTCGTCGTCGTCGCCCGGAGTGCTGCCCCAGTCGTGCTTGAACTCGCGCAGCGGCTGGCCGATCTGGCGGGCGCAGACGCTTTTCTGGATGCGGTCCAGCCAGTAGAGCCACTCGCGCGGTCGGTCGGCGGTCAGGGCCGTGCCGTTGATGCGGTAGCTCATCGCATAGCCGATCCCGAGCGTCCACGCCAAGACGCGGCGATGGGTGACGAACTGGCCGAGGTCGTGGTGGATCATGGCGCATTTGTCGTGTGCGACGTACTGCGCGATCGGGAAAATTTCCCAGTTCGAGGTCGGGTAGACGCCCTTCAGTGGCCGCGCCCAGTCGGGTGTCCAATCGCCCGCCACAACCGCCCAACTTAGGCCGCAGAGCTGGACCTCGTAGTTGACGACACCGGCCCAGCCGTCTTCAGTCGAGAGTGGCTTGGTGCGACTGTCTTCATCGACCATGGAGATCATGCCGTCAAAGTAGGCGTAGGGCGTGGGGCTCGCCGGATTGGTGTCGTAAGTCCAGGTCCGCGCGCCGCACTGGTCCTGGAACAGGACATCGACCGGGTACTCGTCGGTGAACTCGCGCACCGTCTTGCGGTTCGCGGCCTGCACTTTCGGGTGCCAGTGGCAGACGGTCCAACCGTCGTTCTTGGCGCTGCCGTATGACTCGTAGTGTGGTTTGCCGTCGAGGCCTTTGGCCAACGGTTCTTCGCCGTCGCGCTCGAACGTCGGCCCTTTCGGGTGATCGCACCACCACGTCGGGTTGGTGTAGGGGACCATGAGGTGGCCGAGTTCGTGGCCGCGGTCGAAGAAGCGCCGGAACTCCTCGGGCGTGGCGTAACTCGGGTGCGGCGGCAGGTGGTCGGGGTACTCCTTGTCGAACCCGCCCTTGAGGTATGAGGAGAAATGGACCTGCGATGGGACCGGCAGCAGGTGCATGAACTCGAGCTCTTCCTTGGCCGTGCCGTCGTACTTGACGAGCACGGAGTTCTTGAACTTGTCGAGCACGTCCGGCTTCATCTTGTCCTCGAGCCGGCGCGTGATCTGGTTCGTCTCGCAGAAGGCGACCAGGCCCTGCGGCGCGGTGTTGCCGACGGTCAGGCGCACCCGCGGCGTGAGCCACGTGGCGCCTTTGGCGACGTACGTACCGAACGGCCGCTCGCACCAACCGCCCTGTGCGTCGCCGCCGCAGGACAGGGAACCCGGGACGAACAGCGCTTGCTGGTCTTTGGCGCCGGCCCACGGTTCCCAAGTGCGCGGTTGCACGCCGAAAACGGAGGCGGATCCCGTTCCCGTATCGATGTGCAGGAAGTCGGCGAAGGCCGGCGGATAGTGGCTTCTGCAGGTGTTGAACGGTTGCGGCCGTAATTCGATGAAGAACGGGTAGCCGCCGGTTTCGAACCAGTGCCCGCCTGCCTTCACGTAGGCGCCAATGGCGTCGACAACGGCAGGCATGCCGCTGTCGCGCGGCACAGGGACGCGCTCGCCGTACGGGTTGAGGATGGCGATGAAATCGCTGCCTTTCAGGGCGGCGAGCAGGTCGGGGACGGTGTTGAGTTCGACGCGTTCGGCCTGGTGTGCTCTCACGGCATTGCAACCGCCGAGTGCGTCGGTCCAGTCCGACACCGGTACGGATCCCCAGGCGCCGCCGCGTGGGCCCTGGCTGAGTGCGATGCAACCGACCTTGGAGCGACCCTTGCCGGCGTCCGCCGAGACGACCTTGTCCGCGAGGGTGGCGACCAGTTTCAGGACGTGCGGGATGTCGTCGGTGCCGACGCTGCCGCCGACGCGCCAGAGCATGCCTTTGCCGCCGAGCCGGCTTCCGGAGAGGTACGCGCCGTTGTCCGAGTCGACGAGCACGAGGTCGGCCTGGCCGGTCGCGGGCGGGCGGTTGACGACGATCTTTGCGTGCGCGAACCGTTTGGCCAGCGCGGCGCCGAGCCACTGTTCGCCGTCGGGAGTCACGCGCACTGCGACAGGCGGGTCCTTGTCCGGGCGCTGGTTCAGTGGGCCGCCGTAGAGCGAGACATAGGCGCTGGGGCCCGTGGTCTGGGTGGTCCAGCCCGCCGGGCTCTCGTCGGGTTGCGGCTGGAAGAAGGCGGCTTTGAAGGCGATGCCCGGGGCGCGGAAACCGCCGACCGGGTAGACGAACTGCTGCACGCCCGCCGGGTCGAAACGCAGTCGTGCGGGGAGCGCAAACTCGAGTACCGTGTCCTTCTTCGGTGCGACGGTGGCGCGGAACTCGACGCCGGTGTCAAATGCGGTGGCCAGCACGGTGACGTCGGCCTCGGCGCTGGTGAAGGTGAGCCGCACGGTGCCGGCGGCGGTGTCCGGTTCGATGCGGCAGATGCGGTCGGGCGAGTCGGCCGCGAAGTCCGCAGCCTCGAGTTCCGTCTTGTCTTGGAATCTGAGCCACCACAGGCCCTGTTCGCCGCCGGTCCAGATCGGCCGTGTCTCTCCGGGCTTGGTGATGGACAGAATGTTGCCGTTCCGCGTGCTGAGACTGACCGCGTAACTGCCGCCGCTCAGGAGCAGCGTGTCGCCTGTCTCCTGGATCCGCACCGCGGTGCGCGGCAGGTTGGGGTCAGGGGCGAGAACCGGCGCGGTCGACGCGCCGCTCTGGGTGTTCTGGCACGCACTGAGCAGGCAGAGCAGGGCGCCGAGAGCGACGGTACGACCGGCTTGCGGGGCGGGGCAGGTTGTCAGGGACATGCGGGCCTCCGGGGGAGAGGGTTTGGTACCAGGGCTCAGGGCTCAGAGCATCGTTGCGGAGCGCCTGGCCGCGTCACGTTTGAAACATGTCGCTGGAAAGGCCATAGAGCAAGTCCTGGTGGTTCCGTGGGCACGTTTGCGAACGCCGCGACGGGGGCTATGTTCACGCCCGACGCCGGCCAGCGTGGGGGCGGGACACGGACGCGCAAGCGCGGGGCGCGCGCAACGTGGCGGCGTGTGTGGCGATGCCAGAGGGGGTGTTGAGCGAGGCGGTGCGCCCCGCGCCCGTCTGAAGCACGGGCGCACACTTCCGGCTGAAAGCCGGGACTCTGGCGGGGAATGGCAGAGTCTGACGTCTGAGTCCTGCCTTCAGGCGGAAGTGGGCGCGAGTCTTCAGCGAGCGCAGGGGACACGCGGTGTGGCGGGACGGGATGACGAGGGAGGTATCTGATGTCAGACCAGGGAAGTGACTTGCCGGACGTGACCCAAAGGCTGGAAGCGGACATTCCGCGCTCCGGCGTGACCATCACCGAGTTCATGGCCAAGCACGGCATCGAGGGCGGCGTGCGGCTGCAGAAGGACGATACGCCGTCGTCGGCTGCGTCCGGCATTTTGACCGACGAGAAGGGCCGGCGCTACGAGGTCGGCAAGATCGTGGCCAAGGGCGGCATGGGCGCGATCCTCGCGGCGCGCGACCTGAACATCCGGCGTACGGTCGCCATGAAGGTCATGCTCAAGCCGAAAGATGCCACCGAGCAGAAGGCGCTGCGCTTCATCGAGGAAGCACAGGTCACCGGCCAGCTCGAACACCCCAGCATTGTACCGGTGTACGAACTCGGCGTGGATGCGGGCGAGAACGTCTTCTACACCATGAAGTTCGTCCAGGGCGTGACGCTGAAGGACATCCTGGCCGGGCTCGCGGAACACAACGAGGATGTCATCCGGCAGTACCCGCTTTCGCGGTTGCTGACGGTGTTCCAGAAGGTCTGCGACGCCATGGCTTACGCCCACGCCAAGGGCGTCATCCACCGCGACCTCAAACCCGAGAACATCATGGTCGGCGACTACGGCGAAGTGCTGGTCATGGACTGGGGGCTGGCGAAGGTGCTGGGTGGCATGGAGCATGGAGCGCGGAGCGCGGAGCAGCAAGCCGGGAGCGAACGAGCAGATGCGTCAGACGGGGCGGACAGGTCAACTGCTTCATCTCCTGTCGCGACAGCGGCCGGCGTTCCGGCCTCGGGAGTGGGCGGCGGGCTTGGGGCCGCCCACTCCCGAGGCCGGACTCGAGGGGGGCTCGGGGGGAGTCTGGACGCCCCCCGACAGGGGTCTGGGGACAGCGTCCCCAGCATCGACTCGGTGCGCGGCGATGCGGACATCGGCGAGGTGCTCAAGACGCTCGATGGGCAGGTCATGGGCACGCCGCAGTTCATGGCGCCGGAGCAGGCGCTCGGGAAGGTTGAGGACATCGGGCCGTGCAGCGACATCTACGCGCTGGGCGGCATTCTGTACAACATTCTGGCACTGCGTCCGGCCGTATCGGGCCGGAATATCGGGCAACTGCTGCTGAAGGTCGTCAAAGGCGACATCGTGCCACCGGCCGCACTCGATGCGGACAGCGCGCTCGCCGAGCGCCGCGCGGCGAAGCGCGCCGCGCAACCGGCGGCGGGCAAGGACGCGGTCGCGAAGCGTGCCGCCGCGTCGCTGGACAAGGCGCGCGCGGGCGTTGCGGAGTCCGCACCGCTCGCGTTTCCGCACTGTCCCGGCGGGCGCATTCCGCCCGCGCTCTCCGCCGTGACCATGAAGGCCATGGCGCTTGAGCCCGACGACCGTTACCCGCGCGTGAAGGACTTGCAGGCGGACCTCGACGCGTACCAGGGCGGGTTCGCGACCGGCGCCGAGGCGGCGGGGGCGCTGACGCAACTCGTGTTGCTGATGAAACGGCACAAGACCGAAGTGGCGCTGATCGCGGCGGGCGTCGCGATTCTGCTGGCGGTGGTGGCCGGGTTCGTGGTCAAGGTCAATGCGGAAAAGAACGCGGCGGAAGCGGCAAGGCAGGAGGCCGTCGCCGCGAAGGACGCAGCCGAGGCGTCGGCCGCCGAAGCGCGAGCCGCGCGTGAGGCCCAGGTCGCGCTGGGCCGGCAGGCGGCGCCGGAGTTCGTGGTCAAGGCGCAGCGCCTCATGGACCAGAAAGACTGGGACGGCGCCGTGGATGCGGCCACCACCGCTGTCGGGCTGGACGAGTCGGCCGTCGAGGCATGGTTCCTCAAGGGCCTGCTCGAACTCGGTGGCCGGCATTTCGAGCCGGCGCAGGTTGCCTTCGAGCGCGCGCGCAAACTCGCCGCGCCGACCTCGGACGAATACGCGAAATCGGCCCGGTACGAGAAGCTGGCCGGCAAGTGTGCGGAGATCGCGCGGCGCGCGGGCCGGGACGAGGGTCGAGTGTCGGGTGTCGCGGGGCAGAAGACCCCTGGAGCGCGATCCGCCGCGGCGGACGTCGAGCATCCGGCGTCCGGTTCCGCTGGAGCGCCCGCGTCCCCTTCGACAGGCTCAGGGCCTGGCGGCTCGCGGGCCCCGGGGCCGCTGGTCTCGGACGAGGACTTGGCCTACGCGCTGGCCCGGGCACTCGAGAAAGAGGACGAACTGCTGGTCTCGGCGCGCCTGTACAAGGAGAGCGGCCGCGCGCGCCGCGACGATGGCAGCGACGGCATGAGTCTGGAGATGAAAGCCGCGCTGCGCGGCCTGGAGGTGGCGAACCCGGGACTGAAGGCCGAACAGCTCGATGTGGTGGAGGACGCCAATCCAAAGAAATCCGGACCGCCTGAAGGCGGCACTACGAACCTGGGCGCGAACGGTGCGAGGCTTGTAGTCCCGCCTTCAGGCGGTCCGGGTGGCGACGCGCGGGGGCGGTTCGCGTGCCATTCCGACGCGCTGATCGACATCACGCCGCTGGCCGGGACACCGGTCACGGTGTTGGACCTGAGCCTGACACAGGTCCGTGACCTTGCGCCACTGAAGGGTCTGCCGCTGCGCGAGTTGAACCTGGCCAGAACGTTGGTAACCGACCTGGCCCCGCTCCAAGGCATGCCCCTGGCGCTCCTCGACCTGCATGGCACGAACGTTGCGGACCTCGCACCCCTCACCGGGATGCCGCTCGAAGACCTGAACCTGGCCGGCACGAAGGTGCGGAACCTATCGCCGCTGGAGCGCGAGACTCCGTCGAGCAAATCCGGACCGCCTGAAGGCGGAACTACGAACCTGGACACAAACCCGGACGCGGACAAGGCGAGGCTTGTAGTCCCGCCTTCAGGCGGTCCGGGTTTGGGCCGGTTGCGTCTGTCCAACACCGCCGTCGCGGATCTGACCCCGCTCAAGGGCCAGCCCATCGAGGAACTCTACCTCGATGGCACGGCGGTTGCGGACCTCGCCCCGCTCGCCGGGCTGCCACTGAAGGTGCTCGACATCGCCGACACCAAAGTGACCGACCTCACGCCCTTGGCCGGGTTGAAGCTCGAATCGTTGCGCTACACCCCCGCGAACATCGCGAAGGGGCTCGAACTCGTGCAGGCCATGCCCTGCGCCAAGCCGGTCGTCGGCCGTCCGTGGACCATTCCGGACCTGGGCATGCAGTTCGTGCCGATTACGCCGGGTAAGTTCCAGCGCGAGGGTGGCGGTGCGGTGACGCTCACCAAGCCCTTCTGGCTGGGCAAGTTCGAGGTCACGCAAGCCGAGTACCAGGCGGTCATGGGTTCGAACCCGAGCGCGTACAAGGGCGAGCGGCTGCCGGTCGAGACGGTGAGTTGGCACGACGCGGTGGCATTCTGCGCCAAGCTCACGGAGCGCGAGCGTGCGGCCGGGCGTCTCGAACCGGGCGCCGAGTACCGGCTCCCGACCGAGGCCGAGTGGGAGTACTGCTGCCGTGCCGGGACGACCACCACGTTCCACTTCGGCAAGGACGTGTCGGTGCTGTGGAAGTATGCGAACTACCGCGACAAGTCCAGCGGGCTGCCGGTGGGCAAGGACGAATGGGAGAAGACCGATCTGGAACACGACGACGGGTACCAGAAGACGGCGCCGGTGGGTTCGTTCGAGCCGAACGCCTGGGGGCTGTATGACATGACCGGCAACGTGTACGAGTGGTGCGGCGACTGGCACGGCGAGTACCCCGCCGCCGAGGTGACGGACCCGACGGGCCCGGCTTCCGGGTCGCTCCGGGTGTACCGGGGCGGTTGCTGGCTCTACGGCGCCGTGTACTGCCGTTCGGCGTACCGCTACTGGTACGCCCCGGTGGCCCGCTGGTACTCGCTGGGCTTTCGCCTTCTGAGGACAGCTCCCTGAGTCCTTGTCCGCGAAAAACGCCGCGCGGCGCGGTCTTCGGGCGGCCCGCGGCAGCGGCCAGCGCGGCAGCGCGTGCCCGAAGCCGTCGTCGCGCGGCGCCGGTGAGGTGGGGCGTGGCAGATGGTGTCTTGTCCCGGCCCGGCGCAGACGCCGGGCCGGTCCTGCGACACCACTACAAGCGTGGGATGTGCGCGTTCGTAGTGGGCTCGCAGCGCCCGGAA
>MHBL01000298.1 GCA_001803235.1 Lentisphaerae bacterium RIFOXYA12_64_32 | reverse complement strand
TGCGGCAGTGGGGCGATCGATGGGGGGGGAAAGGGGGCGCGGCACCCCCTTTCCCCCCCCCATCGGCGCCCCGCCCGGACGAGCCGGGCGGCGGCGGGAATCGCCCTGCCAGTAACATGGGAGTCGCGGGTGGAGATAAGGTCGACGGTTGACCTGGGCTGACGCCTAAAGTGGTCGGAGCGGCTCGCTCCGACACCCGCGGGAGCGAGCCGCTCCCGCCACTTTGGCCATTTACCGCCCAACCGTGCACCCGCGACTGACGCATTACCGGCCCGGGCGTCATCCATCACCCGGTTCGGGCCGCGACACTTGCCGCGGTGTGTTGACGCTGTATAATCCAGAGCGGGAGTCAGGGGGCGGCCGCCGACCCGAGATGGCGAGTGCGGTTCCCCACCACGACCGTGGCGTGTCCGTGAATGCAGGCGAGGGTAGCGAACCATGGATAGCGGGGACGACGTACCATCGAGATTCATCGTGCTGACGCACGGGGTGCCGGCACAGGAGGTGGAGGTCTCGGGAGAGGCGTTCACCATCGGCCGGCAGTTGGACAATAGCTTCGTCGTCGGGGACACCCAAGTCTCGAAGCACCACTGTCGGCTATTCCTGCAGGATGGGCGTTGGCACGTCGAAGACCTGGGGAGCCGCAACGGCACCTTCGTCAATGGCGAACGCATCACCGCCCCCCAGGCGCTGACGCCCGGGGACGGAGTTCGGGTGGGAAGGGTCACCATCCAGGTGCCTGAACAGAGGCAATCTCTACGGCGGGAAGCTGACCAACGTCTTCAGGGCGCGAGCGTCACGCCCGTTCCGGCGCCGCCCTCCTCAGCTCCGCCCATTCCGCTTACTCGGGACGGACAGAATGAACCGTCGGCGTCGCAGGAGCGAACTCCACACACAGGTGTCCCGCAGCGGGTGGAATCACTCGATACGACGTTGAAAGGATCCACGCCAAGGGAGGCTGCCCGGCGGGAACCGCCACACCCCCAAGGCAACCACTTGTTCTCGGGTTACACCCGTGACATCCCGATGGAGAAGGAGCGCCGCCAGGAGGACGCGGAGGAGGGCGGCGAGGAAGAAGCCAAACGTGCCGAAGCGGAACGCGAAGCCACAAACACAAGGCACGCCAAAGTCAAAGCAATACGCAAGGCCTCAGGGCGGTGTGTGATGTGCGGCAATGACCTAGGTCTTCTCGAGCGGCTCTCCGGGCAAGATCACCACGCCCAATGTACATCGTTCATCGAGTACAAAATGCCCCCGTCCCTTGGACGGCCTTAGCACCCCGCCGCGGATTCCGCATTTCCCCCAATACGTCTCGGAAATGCTACACATCTCGTTGCGCTGCAAGGACCATGGACAATGGACAATGGACAATGGACCATGGACGATGGACCTTGCGGAATGGGCACACGGTGGGAGATGGGGCACGGCTTCGGTACATTCGACGTTGGACCCCTGCCGCCTCGTGCGGCAGGTGAATAGGTTCAACGGCTAACGACGCTGCACACCTCTTTTCCTCCCCGCCCACACTCGCTCCTGCCAGACGAGCTGGCAGGTGGCGCAGGGAGAAATCGCAGACACAACCCGTCGGGGGTGGTTGAGTCAAGTACATAGCCCTATTCGACGATGAGCGCGGGCACTTCCGCGATGAGGGCTCCGAAGTCCATAGTCCATAGTCCCCAGTTGCGCGTAGCGCTAAGGCACCGTTGCGAAATTACTGCTGTCGACGTGTCCCGAGCGATCTCCCGCCGTACCGCGACGGAGCAACGCAAATCAGAGCGACCCTCGTAATGCGTCAGTGGCGGGTGGAGATAGGGTCGAAGGTTGACCGGGGCTGGCGTCTAAA
>MHBL01000297.1 GCA_001803235.1 Lentisphaerae bacterium RIFOXYA12_64_32 | reverse complement strand
TGGCGCCCGAGGACTACGACAACGTGGTGGCGGCGCTGGTGTTCGCAGGCACGGCTGGCGAGACGCAGACGTTCACGGTGGCGACGCTGGACGACGCGGTTCGTGAGTCCGCGGAGACGTTCACGGTGACGTTGGATGCGGTGAGCGCGCTGGTGACGGACACGGACACGGCGACGGGCACGATCACGGACAACGACACGGCGGCGGTGACGGTCGAGGACGTGAGCGCGATTGAGGGCGTGGGCCTGCTGTTCACGGTGACTTTGGACAATGCGGTCCAGGGCGGGACGAATGTGAACGTGACGCTGGCTGGCGGGACGGCCACGGGCGGCGCGGCGCCGCTGGTGGCGCCCGAGGACTACGACAACGTGGTGGCGGCGCTGGTGTTCGCAGGCACGGCTGGCGAGACGCAGACGTTCACGGTGGCGACGCTGGACGACGCGGCTGTGGAGGGTTCGGAGACGTTCACGGTGACGTTGGATGCGGTGAACGCGCTGGTGACGGACACGGACACGGCGACGGGCACGATCACGGACAACGACACGGCGACGATCACGGTGGACAGTCCGGCGGGTGTGGTGGAAGGGAACACGATTACGTTCACGATCAGCGTGGACAACGCGGTGGCGGGCGGGTTCTCGGTCACCACGTCGTACACGAATGTGACCGCAACGGGCGGGACGGACTATGACAACACGGCGGACGTGGTGAACTTCCTCGGAACGGCGGGCGAGACGCAGACCTTCACCGTGAGCACGACGGATGATGCGACCATTGAGCCCACCGAGACATTCACCGTATCGCTGACACCGTCGAACCTGGCCATTGTGCACACGGACACGGGTACGGGCACGATCCTGGACAACGACACGATTGTCGACTTGGGCGATGCCGAGGCGCGCGAGTTCAACTGGTTCACGCTGGACGTGAATGTGGGCGTGATGGTGCCGCTGCAGGCGCTGTACTTCGAGGTGTCGTACTCGGCGGCGGACGTCGCGTTCCTGGACGACCTGAGCACGGCGGTGACACGCGACGCGACCACGGGCCGGATCGCCGCCGACGCGGTGGTGGACTGGGCCGATGACGGTGCCGGCACGGCGTACGTGTGGATCGAGAGTGTGACGGGGCAACCGCTGAACGCGGCCATCACCGGCGCGGCGAGCATCAGCCGGGTCGCGACCCTGCAGTTCCGGCTCAATCGCGATGCTTCGGACAGTGTGGCGACGGTGACGGATGTGATCGCGATCGGGACGGATGGCTTGGACGTGACGATGGGCATGGGCGCGGGCAATATCGACATCAACAACGACATTGCGCCGCTCGATGTCGACGACAGCGGCACGGTGGACACGGACGACGGTGTGCTGGCCTACCGCGCCATGAAGTATGGCGCCATGGGTGGCGGCTTGATCCCGATCAAGCCGGCGGCCTGGGCCACCGCGAAGAAGAGCAACCTGCTGAGCGACGATGAAATCATCGCCAGGACCATGGCGTTGGGTGCAGCGCTGAATGTGGACGCACTGAACGGTGTCCTGGCCGACCAGGACGGCGTGTACATTTACCGGCACCTGCTCTTCTACGACGCGTCGGGCAATCCGACCCCGGCGCAGACGGTGCCGGCCTCGCACACGCAGACCACGTCGCTGATCGTCAACGGCAACATCCGTCCGGCACTGACGACCAAGGCGGCCGACGCCACGTTCGCGCTGGTTGGGCGCACGGAGGCTACGACGGCGTTGCTCGAGATCCAGTACAACGAAACACTGCGGCGCGACACGGTGCCTGCCACACCGCCGCCGAAGGAGCCGCTGGTGCTGAGCGCGAACCTGGCCGGGGTGCCGATTATCACGCGCGTGCAGGGCACGGTGTCCGGCGTTGTGACCGGCGGCTGCACGTTCACGATGGATGCGAATGCGCGGTTGATTTCGATCATACCCGGTGCAGCCTTCACCTCCGGTGAGACGGTGTCGGTGGACATCGACGAGACGACGTTGGAGGATGTCGACGGGAACGTGGGCGCCACGAATCCGCAGACGATCAACATCGTGGTTCCGTAACCCAGGTCGACGAACGACGTTCGGGTGTTTGTACCCAGAAGGGGGTGCCCTCGGCAGGCGACTGCCGCTGTGCACCCCCTTTTTTAGTGGCGCGGGACCTCCGGGACCGCAGCAGGGTGCCTCGGGGCCGTCTCGGCCCGAGGCTCTCTCCCGGCATCCGTCGTCGCGCGAGCAACTTCCGCCGTCGCTCTGGCTCCGGCGGACATGTCTCGCCGGACAGAGCCGACCGGCGCACCCCGCTTCGGTGCGGGACGCGCCGAGCCACCGCGCTCAATCGCGTCCCGGCCGGGTACGACATTTCTCCGCGCGGGTGAATTTACCCGCACAGGTCGTTTTTCCGTGAGGTCTGGAGTACCCTTGGTCACCGATAACGAAAATTGACATGGTTCGACATTGACGGTACATTCGTGCGAGGTGAAGGAGCCTGTGGAAGGACCAGACCATGAATGTGTCGTTGACCGCTGAGCTTGAGACGTGGGTTCAGGACCGGGTGCGCAGTGGGCTGTATCAGTCGGCTAGCGAGGTTGTGCGCGACAGTCTGCGACTGCTGCGCGAGCGCGACATACAGCGGCAGCGGGTGCTGGAGGAGCTGCGTGGCGAGATCGCGGTCGGTGTTGAGCAACTCGGCCGCGGTGCCTGCCGCGAACTGACGCCCGCGCTGGTCGAGGAGGTGAAACGGTCCGGACGCGAGGCGCTGAACATGGCGTCGGGGGTGGCGCCGTGAGGTTGGTGGTTTCTGATGCAGCGCGTGCGGACCTGATCGGTATCTGGGCCTACATCGCGCGGCACAATCCAGCCGCGGCTGACGCGTTCCTCGATCGGCTGTATGCGCAATGCCAGCAGCTTGCGGGCGTGCCCGGTCTGGGACGCACCCGCGATGAGTTGCTGCCGGGCCTGCGGAGTCTTCCCGTTGCGCGGTACGTGATTTTCTACCGCGTGACCGGCGAGGCGCTCGAGATCGCCCGAGTGCTCAGTGCGTACCGAGACATCGACGCGCTGTTCTGAGAAGGTTGGAGTCGACAGGTGAATCGCATGCGGTTACACAGTGAAAAGTCGCTGGTTATGGCCGTACTGGCGGCGGTCGCCTGCTGCTGTGCACCGGGTGCGCGCGCCACGACCACGGTGCAGACGGGTGACCACGTCGCGGCCGTGGACGGGCAGTTCACCGTCGCGGTGAACATCAACTGCACGGCGAACTTGTCCGAATTGACGCTTCGCGTGCAGTTCGACACGAGTGTTGTCGAGATTGTCCCGAACTCGCTGGTCAAGGGACCGCGCGCCCGCCCGGTCGCTGACTTGGCGATGGAGTTGGGCGACTCGGTCGTTGCCTTCATTGACGGGGATGTGGGGCAGGGGACGGTGGTAGCGGCAGGTTCGGGTGTCCTATTCTCCTTTGACCTCCGTGCCAAGGCCGCAGGGGTTACTCCGCTATCCTATCCATCTCTGGTCGCGAAGAAGACCGATGGCTTGCCGGACAGCCTGAATCCGGTTCCCGGTTCCGTCACCGTTCACATTCCCGGCAGCGCGCCCACGGTGACGGTGGACCAGGCGGGCGCGCAGGCGGACCCGGCGAACAACATTCCGGTGCTGTTCGACGTACTGTTCAGCGAGCCGGTGACTGGGTTCGACGTGTCCGATGTGAGCCTGGGCGGCACGGCGACGGGGGTCACGCTGGCCATCACTGGGGCGGGGATGCAGTACCAGCTCCAGGTGACCGGGGTCGGGGGGGACGGGACGATCATCCCCTCGATTCCCGCCGACAGCGTGCTGGACCCTGGCGGCGAGGCCAACCTGGCGTCGACCAGCACGGACAACACGGTCACGTACGATCACGGGTTGCCGAGTGTGCAGATCACGCCATCCGGTACCGCGACGCGGTTCGCACCCATCCCGTTCACGCTCACGTTCACGGAAGCCGTTTCCGGGTTGGCCGAAGGCGACCTGGCGATCGGGAACGGTACGGTGGTGGCCGACTCGTTGCACAGCGATGACGGCCTGATCTACACGGTTTCGGTCAACCCCACAGCCGAGGGTGCGGTGACGTTCCGCGTGCCGGTTGGTTCCGCCGTCGACGCGGCCGGGAATGGCAACGCGGACTCGGGCACCGCGACGGTGACGTACGACATCACGCCGCCCGAGGTGGCCATTGGCGCGCCGTCGCCGTCAGCCACGAACGCCGGGCCGGTGTCGTTTGCGATCACCTGCACCGGGGCTCAACTCGTTACGCTGTCCACGAACGATCTGACGCTGATCAAGACCGGCACGGCCAACGCGCAGGTGGACCTGAGCGGGTCCGGTTCGACGACGCGGACCGTGACTCTGTCCAGTATTGTGGGCGAGGGCACGCTGGCGATCCAGATCGCCGCCGGAACGGCCTCAGACGCAGCCGGGAACGTGGCGTTGGGCGTCGGACCGAGCGCCAGCGTCAGTGTCGACAAGACGCCGCCGAGCGTGGCTCTGGTCGTGGGCGGGTTGGACGCTGAGAACGGGTTCCCGGTCGCGGTCCGGGCGGTGTTCAGCGAGGCGGTGATCGGGCTGCAGCTCGGGGACGTTACGGTGATCGGCGGCAGCGCCTCGAATCTGCAGGCGGACGTGGGCGGCGACCCGAAGGTGTACCAGTTCGACGTGACGCCGGCGAGTCCGGGCGGCGCGGTGACCGTGAGTCTGCCGGGCGGCGCGGTGACGGACCCGGCGGGGAACGAATGCGCGGGCGCACCCGAGACCATCGAGGCCGGGCCGTTTTTCAAGCTTTCGGTGCCGTCCGGGTTCGTGACCAGCCTGCTGTTCGGGATGATCACGGGCGCCACCGACGGCGTGAACGTCGGCCTTGATGTACCGGCGCCAGACCTGGGCAGCAGTCCACTGGGCTATGCGCGGTTCGTGACCGAGGACGGGCTGCAGGAATTGACGGCGGACATCCGCGGGCCCGGCCCGGTTGACCCGCGGCGCTGGTGGCTGCGCGTCGACGTGCCGGCAAGTCGGGGCGTGCTGCAGATGAGTTGGAACGCGGCAGCGTTTGCGACCGGGGCTGGGGCGAAACTCTTGTACTTGCAGGAGTTGTTGGGTGAGAGCCCGATCGGGATGCCTTTGGACATGACTGTGTTCTTCACGAACAGCACGTATGCGGACACCGCATACGAGATCGCACTGGGTACGGTGGTAACCGCGCCGCGGTTGACGCTGGCGGCAGGCTGGAACCTGGTCGGGATCCCGGTGATGACGGCCGGAGACGTGCTGAAGAACGATGCGGACCAGGCGCTGGCGATCCGGCCGGTTTGGTACGCGTATTGCGGCGCCTTTCAGAAGGTGGCGGCGAATGCGCCGTTGAACCCGGAGCGGGGCGCGTGGGTGTACTCGCCCGCCGGCGGCACGTCGCGAGAGGTGACCGGGATTCGCCCGGACGCGTTGATCCTGCTCACGACGGGCTGGAACCTGATCGCACCGGTGTCGAACATTGTGTTGCCGAAAAACGCGGCGTTCTACGGTCCGGCCTGGTCCTGGGACACGGGGACGCACCAGTACAAGCCGGCGTGGCCGGGCGAGGTGCTGGAAGCGGGGAAAGGGTACTTCATCCAAGTGACATCCGGCGAGGTGTGGCTCGACACCGGGCCGTAGGCGGGCTGTGGTTCTGGCAGTGGCGCGGGACCTCCGGGACCGCAGTAGGGTGCTCGGGGCCGTCTCGGCCCGAGTCCCTCGGCCGGACCTGATCGCGAAATTCCGGTTGAACTCCGCGATTCGGGGGATATAGTAGAGACTTTCGTGTGAATTTTGGGGATAGCGTAGTCATAGAGTCATTAGGAAAGGTGCACACGCATGAAGTCAGAATTGCGCAAGATGTTGACCGTCGCGTTGGGCGTGGGGTTGCTGGCTGGGGCGACGCCGTGGGCGTCGGCGCAGGCGAAGGACGCGAAAGCGGCCGAGAAGCAGGTTCAGGTCGTGGACGACAAGGCCAAGGCCGGCGACGAAGGCGCCGTGAAGGAAGTCGAAGACAAGCTGTTGAAGCTGACCTCGCTCGAGGACGCTTTTGCCAAGGCCATGCGGAACCGCGAACTGCTGCGGCGTTTCATCGTCCAGGAGAACGCGAAGCTCACTGAAGCCGCCAACGAGGAAGGCAAGGCGGAGATCCAGAAGAACCTCGACGAAGGCAAGAAGCGGCTCCAGACCATCGTTATCGCCATGGACATCGTGTTCGGCATCGGGAACCGTCGCGACTACGAGTACAACAACGTGACCTCCACGGTGTACCTGAAGGTCGGGACGGTCGAAGAGGCGTTTGCCCGCTCCGTTCGCACGCGCGATGCCTTGGCGAAGTTCGTCGGCGAACAGGAGAAACTCGCGGAAACCGAGAAGGACGAGGCGAAGAAGACGGAAATCAACGGCAAGATCGAGACCGCCAAGCGCCAGCACCAGATCGTGGCGGCTGCCCTGCAGGTGATTTTCGGCGTCACGCCGCAGCGCAACTACCTGTATGACCCGAAGGAAGCAACCCTGTATCTGAAGGTCACGGAAACCGAGGCGGAGAAGGTCAAGGCGCAGTTGCTGAAGCTGCAGGAAGAGCGCGCCGAGAAGGAAAAGGCCGACAAGGCGGCTGCCGAGAAGAAGTAACGCACCGTCACAGAGACGGTTGCGTTTCTGATTGTACCCGGCCCGGACGGTGTAAAGCCCGTCCGGGCCGTTTGTTTTGTGCCAGGCATGCGGTACGCCGTCCGGGGTGCGGTCCCATGAAACTGAATGGGCCCGGGAGCCCGCGAGGACGCGGGCGCTCCAAAGTCAGCCCCCCGCGCCAGTCCCTGGAGCGCCCGCGTCCTCGCGGGCTCCGGAAGCGTCGTCGCCAGTTTCACCTTGGTATGCCCGTGCGGTACGCCGTCCGGGGGGCGCTGACGCTTCACCTCCACGCCGGGGGGGGCGGCCTGAGGACAGGCCGCCCCTACTTGGTGTGCGCGGAGGCGTGGCCTTTCGAGACGCGGCGCCGGATCTTGAAACAGCCCTGCTCTTGCTTTCGCCCCACTTGCGAAGCACGGATGAGCGGCTATCTTTTGGGCTTACGTTGCGCTGACAGATAAAAGTCTGAAATACAGGCCTGGGCGCAGGGCACCCGGGGGGGGTGTCCCGGTTTGGGGCATTCAAAGGCGCGCAGCCACTGAGTGCGCGCCTGCGTGGGCGTACGAGCAGGGTCCACGTTTCAGGGAACCACAGTCGCGCCCCGGGGTCTAATATTAGGGTGTGACGGCGAGGTACATGAAAGAGGAAACCAGTCGCAGACCGGAACGACTCGGGTGGCTTGCCGCCGCTATCGGCGTGCTGCTCCTCGTGTCGACCACCGTACTGGCCAACGTGGGCTTTTGCACTGCGTTGACGCCGGCTGCGGTGGCCAGTGCCGTGCTGGTGCTGCTCTCCCTGGTGTCCGGCGTGCGCATGCGTCTGGCGCGGCGCCAAGCGGAGGAGGAGGCGCAGGTCGAGGAGTACCGCCGCGAGCACGCGGGTACGGAGCTGTTCGAGGACTCCGACGAGGCCGTCAAGCTGGCGGCGCGGGCCAGCCGGAACTTCGTGAAGTTCTTTGTGCCTGGCGTGACATTGCTGCTGGGTGTCGGGGTTCTGGCGTTCGGCCTCCTGCTGCTGCACCGGTGGAACGCAGCGCTGGCGTTTCCGGCCGCGGCGCAGCCGTTGCGGCACGCGGTGCTGGCGCTGGGGCTGGCTTTGGGCGCGGTCGTCGCCGGCAGCTACTATGTCGGGGTGTCGCGCGAGACCGGCTGCCGATGGCTGCGACCGACCGGCGCCTGGATGTTCTCTGTGGCACTGCTGATGCTCGGCGGCGCTGCGGTGCTGCTGTGCGAGCACTCCCACGTGCAGATCGAGCGGCTGGACGTGCGGGTGGCGAAAGTAGCCCTGGGACTGCTGCTGCTGCTGGGTGTCGAACAGATCGTGGAGTTTGTGATCGAGTTCTACCGGCCGCGCACGCCCGGGGAAGAAGAGCAGCCGCTGTACGAGAGCCGGATCCTGGCCCTGTTCACCGAGCCGGGCGGCGTGGCGCGTAACGTGGCGACGTCGCTGGATTACCAGTTCGGGTTTAAGGTTTCGGAGGTCTGGTTCTATCGGTTCCTGGAGCGGACCTTGATGCCGTTCGGCGTGGTCATGCTCGTCCTGATGTGGTTGCTGACCTGTATTGTGGTGGTGAACCCGGAAGAGAACGGGATTCGCGAGCTGTTCGGGCGCGTCGTGACTCGTGAGCCGTTGCGGCCCGGTATCTACTTCAAGCTGCCGTCCCCGTTCGCGCGCATATTCAAGTTCCGTGTCGAGCGCGTTCAGGAGATCCCGATCGGTTACGTGCCTCCGGGCAGTGGCAAGGACGCCGGCCCCGAAGACCCGATGATGGCCGAAATGCAGGGCGACATGACGGAGCGTGTTCTGGTCTGGAGCAAGTACCACGCCAAGGACGAGACGGACTTCATCGTGGCCAGCACGCCGGAGATTGCCGACGTGGACATCGAGCAGCCGGACGCGCGCGGCAGCCTGCCGGTCACCGTGTACTTCATGGCGGCCAGCATTCCGCTGTACTTCAAGGTGACCGACCTGTATGCCTACGCCTACGGGCACCGTGACGCGCTGAAGACGCTGGAGGAACTCGCGACCCGCGAGGTCGTCCGCTACCTCGCCAATGTTGATTTCTTCGCCATCCTGACCAAGGGCCGAGCCGACGGCAGTTCGGAGCTGCAGCGGCGGATCCAGACGGCGGCTGATGAGAGAGAGTTGGGGATCGAGGTCGTGTTTGTCGGACTGGAGGGGCTGCACCCGCCGGTGCGTGTCGGGCAGTTCTTCGACGAGGTGGTGGGGGCCATGGAGGAGAAGCACGAGCGCACGTTGAGAGGCGAGGAATACGCGATCCAGAAAGGGCCGGCGGCGGAGGGTGAGGCGTTGACCAAGATCACCCAGGCCAAGGGCTATGCCCTTAACCGTGTGCGAGTGGCGGAAGCGGAAGCGGACCGGTTCGGAAAGCAGTTGATGGCGTACGAGGCGTCCCCGAAGCTGTTCGTACTGGGCAGTTTCCTGGACGTCCTGGAGCAAGAGGGCGCGCACGTTCGCAAGTACGTGGTCGCCACCACGAAGGGCAGTGAGGTGTTTGTTATCGACCTGCAGAAGAAGATGCGGCCGGACCTGCTCGACCTGGATCTGGAGCGGAAGGAATAGCGGGAATCGGAGGTCGGAACGGGGCGAAGGCTGGATCGGCTGGAGCGCCCGCGTCCTCGCGGGCAATCCCGGATAGATAGGTGTGCAGGTGCGTGAAGCGTGAAGAGGAACGTGAGTGGGTGAGTGGGTGAGTGAGGCGAGTGAGGCGAGATGTTTGCCTCTCGACACTCGGTCCCCGACCCTCAACGCCCGGGTATCGGTTGCGGAGGTTTTCGAGTTATGAACGGCAATCGGACTTACATGCAGCACTGGCCGGTGATCGCATTGGCCTTGCTGGTGTGCGCTATCTTTGTTGCGGCGCTGATCGCGTTTGAGGTCAAGGAGACGGAGTACGCCGTGGTGCTGCGGTTTGGCAAACCCCGAATCGAGTCGGGTGAAACGGTGAAGACGTACACTCCGGGGCTGCACCTGAAATGGCCGTACCCGATCGAGACGGTCTGGCGTCACGACAATCGGCTGCAGTGCTACGAGTTGCGGAAGGGGCAGGTCGAGCAGGTACAGACGGCGGACGACTACCAGATCATTGTCACCACGTTTGTGCTGTGGAAGGTTGGGGAGCCGGGGCTGTTTCTGAAGCGGGTCGGCACGGCGGAGGAAGCGGAGAAGAAGCTGGACGATGTGATTCGCAACAGCCGCAACATTGTGATTGGCCGTCGCAATCTCACCGAGTTCATCAATGTGGACGCCAAGCAGGTCAAGATCCCTGAGATCGAGACGGAGATCCTGCTGCTTGCCAAGGAAGTGGCTCTGACGCGGTACGGGATTGACGTGCAGCACCTGGGGTTCAAGCACCTCGGGTTCCCGGAAGCCGTTTCCACCAAGGTCTTTGCGCGAATGAAAGCGGAGCGCAACCGGAAGTCCGAGAAATATCGGGCCGAAGGCAAGCGTGACGCGCAGCGGATCCGTGCAGAGGCTGACCTGGCTGCAAGCGAAAAACTAACCACGGCGGAAGCTGACGCGAAACGGATCCGAGCCGAGGGTGACCGGAACGCGGCGGAATACTATGCGGTGTTCCGCAGCAATCCGGAACTGGCCGCGTTCCTGCGCAAGCTGGATTCGTTGCGCGAATCGCTCTCCGAGAAGACGACGTTGATTCTGGACACGAATACGCCGCCGTTTGACCTGTTGCAGCCGGGCGCGACTCTGTTGGAAAAGGGCGTCACGGCACCGGGCCGGGGCGGCGCCGTGGATGGGAGAGAGCGGAAATGACCGAAGGCCGGCCAAAGCCGGACGTGAAGGCTGAGAGCGTGGGACAGGGCGTGCAGGCCCTGGTCCGCACGTTCCACGTTCTGTTCTTCCTGCTGCGCCTGCTCATTGTGGTGATCCTTGCCTACCTGGTGTTCAGCGGCGTGTTCTACGTGCGCGAACATGAAGCCGCGATGCTGTTCCGGTTCGGCGAACTGACCAAGACGGACGGCAAGGACATCCTCACGAGCGGCAAGTACTACTGGGCCTGGCCGTACCCGATCGACCGGGTCGAACGCATCCCGGCGCAGAGGTCCATCACGTTGACGACGCCGGCGTTCTGGCCGACCCAGAACCCGAACCAGTTGGAGGCGCCAAAGCCGAACCCGGAGGCAGAGGGCCAGGCGTTGCGTCCCGGCGACGGCGGGTACGTGGTGACGGGTGATGCGAACATTATGCACATGTTGTGGACGGTCACCTACCGGGTCCGCGATGCCCGGCGGTATTACCTGGGGTTTTTCAGCGACGTGGCGCCGTCTGATGCGGCCATGGCACAGGCCAGGAAGGGGCCGCAACGCGGTGCCGAGGCCGTGATCGAGAGCGTGCTGGCCAATGCGGTGCTGCAGGAGGTCAGTGCGTGGTCGGTGGAGGACGTTCTGGTCCTGTCGCGCGGCAGCGTTGCCGAGGGGCAGGGGCGTGAGGGCCTCGGGCATGCCGTGGAGCGGCGCCTGCGGCTGCTGCTGGACAAACTGGACGTAGGGATCGAGGTGCAGCAGGTGAGCCTGACCGAGCCGCAGCCGCCCTTGGCCACGCAGGGGGCGTTCCGCGAGGTGGTGGATGCTGCCCAAGACTACCGCATGGAACTGGACAACGCGCAGGCCTACGAGAAACGGGTCATCACCGAGGCGGAAGGACGGTCGGCGAGGATCCTGGCGGACGCCAAGGCTTACCGGACGCGGATCGTTGAGTCCGTCAAGGCGGAATCTGCCTATTTCACCAAGATCCTCGATGAGTACGAGAAAAACCCCAAGACCATGTTGGTGGCACTCTACACGGATGTGATTCGCGATGTGTTGCGGCGCGTGGAGACCAAGTATGTGGTGCACAGTCGCGCCGACGGCCGGCAGGAGATTCGCCTGATGCTGGGCGCCGAACCCGAAAAGCCGCCCACCCCAGCGACGCCGGGTGAGGAGTGACGTGGGGGAGTGTGGGAGTGGGGGAGTGGGTGAGTGGATTGCTGGAGCGCCCGCGTCCTCGCGGGCAACCCCGCTAGATAGGTGTGCAGGTGCGTGAGGCGTGAAGAGGAACGTGTGTGTGAGTGAGTGGATTGCTGGAGCGCCCGCGTCCTCGCGGGCAATTCGCGTCGATTAGGTGTACAAGTGCGTGAGGCAGAGAAGCACGAGCAAGAAGGCTATCGGGGTGAGCACAACACGCGGCGGCCCATTCGTCCGTTGGGTCCGTCTTCTCTCCCCCCGGACACCCCTTGAACCTCTGAACCTTTGAACCCTTAAACCCCTGAACCCTTAAACCCCTGAACCCTTAAACCCCTGAACCATGGTACCTGAAACAGCCCAGGACAGAGTGCACGCGGAGCACCGCGCGAGTTGCGGTTGTGCCGCCTGCGGCCATGAGCACCACGAGAGCGTTCGGCTCGGGTGGGCGTTCCTGGGCGGCATTCTGGTGCTGAATTCCTATGTGGCGAAGTCGTTCCTGTCCCGGTACATCGACCCGTTTGCCATTGATCTGAGCGCCATTGTGGGCGCGTTGGTGTTGGGGCTGCCGATCTTCTGGTCGGCGGTCAAGGATCTGGCGCGCGGCCGGGTGTACATGAACGAACTGGTCGCCCTGGCGCTGCTGGCGGCGTTTGCGCATCGCGACTACCGCACGGCAGGCGCCGTGGCCTTCTTCATGCTCATCACGATCACGATCGAGCGGCGTACGGCGATCGGGGCCGAGGCGTCGATCGAGGCGCTGATCCGGCTCACGCCCCGGCGAGCGCGACGGTTGCGGGACGGGGTGGAGGAAGAAGTCGAGGCGCTGGAACTGCAGGTTGGGGACCTTTGCCGGGTCCGGCCGGGGGAGAACTTCCCGGCGGACGGGACGGTGGTCAGCGGCACCAGCACGGTGAATCAGGCCTCGATCACCGGCGAGTCCCTTCCCGTGGACAAGAAGGTGGATTCCGAGGTCTACGCGGGCACGCAGAACCTGACCGGCCTGATGGACGTACGGGTGACGCGCGTCGGCACCGACACGACGCTGGGCAAAGTCCGGGACCTGATCGTGGCGGCGGAGAAGTCGAAGCTGCCGATCATGCGCATGATCGATCAGTACGTGGTGTACTACACGCCGACCGTGCTGATGATCGCCGCATTGGTGTGGTTTTTCACGCGCGACCTGAACCGGGTCATTGCGGTGCTGGTCATGTCGTGTCCCTGTGCACTGGTCATTGCGACGCCATCCGCCGTGATCGCCGCGATTGCCGCCGCGGCGCGGCTGGGGATCCTGATCAAGGATGTGTCGCACATCGAACTGGCGGCCAAGCTGCGGGCCATGGTGTTCGACAAGACCGGGACGTTGACCGAAGGTGTGCTCGAGGTGGCGCGGCTGCAGCCGGCGCCGGGTGTGGAACTGGCGGAACTGCTGCAGACGGCGACGTCGACCGAGGCCAACAGCAATCATCCGGCGGCGCAGGCCATGCGGCGTCTGGCCAAGGAGGCGGGGGTACGCTGGGAGGACCCGGTGGACTACACCGAGGTGGCCGGGCAAGGCGTGGTGGCGAAGTTTGGCGCGGACACGTGCCGCGTCGGGCGGGAAACCTGGCTGGGCGAGTGCGGGCTGGATGTCCGCGCCATGGCCGACGCGCTGGCGGGCGCCGATACAGCCGGGATGAGTATCGTGTTCGTGGCTCGTAATGATCGGGTTCTGGGTTGGGTCGGGTTGCGCGATGCCATCCGGTCGGCGGCCAAGGAGGCGGTCCGTCAGGTGAAGGATCTCGGGATCCGGCGCTGCTGCATGTTCACGGGCGACAACCCGGCTGTGGCCGAAATGGTAGCCCAGAAAGTCGGAATCGCAAAGGGCGATGTTCGCGCGGGCTGCCTGCCCGGCGAAAAGGTGGCGTTTGTCGAGGAGCTGAAAGGGGAAGGATTGGTCGCGGTGGTCGGCGACGGTGTGAACGACGCCCCGGCGCTGGCGGCGGGTGACGTGGGTATTGCCATGGGGGCGATCGGCAGTGATGTGGCGGTGCAGAGCGCGTCCATCGCCCTGATGAACAATGATCTGCGGCGGATTCCGTTCCTGATCCATCTCTCTCGCCGCGCCCGTCTGGTGATGAACCAGAACCTGCTGGTGGGGTTGGTGTTTATTCTTGGCGGGCTGTACTTCTCAACCATTGGCGTGGTCTCCCCGGTCGTGGCCGCCGTCCTGCACAGCGTCGGATCGTTGGTCATCATCTTCAACAGCGCCCGACTCGTGCGCGCGGGTGAGCACCTGGAAAGCCTGCCGCCGTCCAGGTAAGCACGGAGCACGGAGCACGGAGGCAAGGGGCAAACAGAGGGCAGGGGCGGAGGGATGAGGCGGAAATGTGAGTGGGTTGCTGGAGCGCCCGCGTCCTCGCGGGCAACTCGCGTCGATAAGGTGTATGAGTGCGTGCGGCAAAGAAGCACGCAGGGAGCAAGGAAGCCCATTGGGGTGAGCACAACGTGCGGCGGCCTATTCGTCCGTTGGGTCCGTTCAGCCGCCGCCGCATGCCTCCCCTGAACCCCGCCGCGACACAGGAATCCGGGCATGGTTGCGCCAATTGAGAACAAAGACGGGCTGGTCATCGAAGCCGCTGGGTTGACCAAAGTCTTCAAGGACTTCTGGGGCCGGCCCAAGGCGCGTGCGGTCAACGGGATCGATCTGAACATCCGGCGTGGCCAGGTGTTCGGGCTGCTTGGCCCCAACGGATCGGGCAAGTCGACCACGGTAAAAATGATTCTGGGGTTGCTCTATCCCACGCGCGGCACGCTGAAAGTATTGGGCGAATCGCCGCAGGACGTGGCCATCAAGCGCCGGATCGGGTACCTGCCCGAAGAGTCATACCTGTACCGGTATCTGACGGCGGCCGAGACGCTGGACTTCTTTGGCTCGCTGTTCGGGTTGGTGCCGGCAGAGCGACGGCAGCGCACGGATCAGCTTCTGGACATGGTCGGGTTGGCGAACTCGCGGAACCGGCCGGTGGGAGAGTTCTCCAAGGGCATGCAGCGGCGCATCGGGATGGGGCAGGCACTGATCAACGATCCGGATCTGGTCATTCTTGACGAGCCGACGTCCGGCTTGGATCCGATCGGGTGCCGTGAAGTCAAGGATGTCATCCGCCTGATCGCCTCGCGCGGCAAGACCGTGGTCCTCTGCAGTCATCTGTTGTCGGATGTGGAAGATGTGTGCGACGAGGTGGCTGTGCTTTACGGTGGCAAGATCCGGGTGGAGGGGCCGTTGAAGGAGATCTTGGCGGTGCATGACCGGACGCGCATCGAGGGACCGCGCCTTGACCCGGCGGTGGTCGAAGACGTTCTGGCCCTGCTGCGCTCGCGAGTTCCCGGAGCGGAGGTCCGCGTGGACCATCCGCGCATGACGCTGGAGAACTTCTTCCTGGACGTGGTCCGCAGGGCCAAGGAAGCGAGTGTGGAGACGGCCGGGGCGCAGGCGGGCGGTCAGATCGCCGGCTATCTGCGTGGGCAGGACAATGATCAGGTTGCCGCCACCGCCGCGGTTCTGGCAGCGTTGAATCGGGACGCGGTTCCCGCCGCTTCGGGCTCGGCTGCGGACGCGAAGGCTGAGGGCGATCAGGGTGCACCGGTTCCAGCCGTAGTGGACACGACCAAGCTGGCCGGGCTCACCGGAGTCCCGGCCCAGATGGCTCCCGCCACGGCAGCGGACGTTGCAGATTCCACGGCTGCCGCGGCACCCAAGGTCACGGACGCCGAGGCCAGCAAGCGACTGGCCGAATTGCTGGGTGGCGAAGGGGCCGGAGACAAAGGGAAGAAGAAAGAGAACAAATGAAGACCGCACAGACGCAGGTTCCCCAGCCCCCGACTCGGGCACCCGCCGGACACGACAAGAGCGCGGCTGCCGTGGTGGGAAGCTTCCTCTCTCGCAAGTGGCAGCAGATTCAGGCTGTTTGCTGGGTGCTGGTGGCCCTCCTGGTAATTGGCGTGGCGATTGCCGTGGTGCGGCAGTGGCGTCAGGCCAAGATTGGCCAGGGGTTTGCCGAGGTGAAGAAGGCCGACACGGTCGAGACGCTTGACGTCATTGCCGAGGCGCAGGCGGGGACGCGCGTCGGGGAACTCGCGAGTCTGAAGACCGCTCATCGCCTTTACGAAGAAGGCAAGTACGAACAGGCGGCGGCCCGGTTCGCGCAGTTCACTCAGAAGTACCCTGACAGTCCCGCGGCGACGGGCGCAAGGCTCGGAGAAGCCTACGCGCTGGAAACGGCAGGGAAGCAGAAGGAAGCAGGACAGCAATTCGCGGCGATCGCAAAGCTTGGCGGTGACAGCGCTGGGGCGCGGGATGCCATGTGCGGAGCGGCGCGTTGCGCTCTGGCCCAGGGGCTGTTGGGGGAAGCAGAGACGTGGTACAAGCAAGCCAAGGACCTGCCGGACACCAGTCCAATGGACAAGGACCGCATTGAGCAGGCGCTGAAAGACCTCGCGGCGAAGCGTGCTGCGAATCCGGTCGCCGCGGCAGCGACAGAAGGTGTCGTCCCCGCGGCAGCAACCGAACCGGTCAAGCCGGACGGCGATGCGGCCGCTACTCCACCCGCCAGCGCGAAGTGAACCCCAGCAGGTTGCGGCGGAACGCCGGCAGGTCGTGGACCGGGTCGAAGTGATGGCTGGGGCCTTCGTCCCTTAGTATCTTCATGAGGGCGTCAAACTCCCGCAACGTCGACAGATGACTCATGGCATTCCTCCGTGCGCGACGGTAGCCGCGACCGCAGAGGTAGGCCAGAATGATCTTGCGGGCATTTCGAATTCCGACCTCTTCCCCGGAGTATTCGACCATCATCCGCACGTGTGTCTCGATCACCGCACAAACCTCCTCGTGCGGTGGCGGTCTGGTGTCCCCAGTCAGCAGTTCGCGGTAGATCCAGGGGTTGCCGATGGCGCCGCGCGCCACCATGACTCCGGGGCAGCCGGTCAGGTCGCGGATCTCGCGTGCCGTGGTCAGGTCAAAAACACCGCCATTGGCGATGACCGGGATTCGCAGCGCCTCCTGGACGGCGCGGACCACAAGCACGGCGACCGGGCCGGAGTAGACTTGCTCCCAGACTCGGCCGTGCACAGTCAGCCCAGCGGCTCCGGCGTCCTGGAGCTTCAGGGCCAGGCGGACCGTGGGGGCCGGGTCGGTTGGGGACTGAACCCGAATCTTCGCCGTCACCGGGCAACGGCACGCGGCGACGAGGGCGTCCAGGCACTTTGCGGCCAGGTCTGACTGCGCGCCCAGCGCTGCGCCGGCGCCGCGCCGCGTCACCTTGGGCACCGGGCAGCCGAGGTTGAGGTCGACCACGTCGAATTCGTGCGGCGCCAGCATTCCGGCGGCCCGAGTCAAGGTTTCGGGGCAGCTTGCCAGAAGTTGAACACCGAGCCAAGGCTCGTCAGCAGCGCGCTGCAGAATGCCCGTGCTGCGTGCGCTACCGAAGAGCAGAGACCCCGCGTCGACCAAGGGTGTGAAAGCCCTGACACAGCCTTGGCCGCGGCATGCGTGGCGGAAGGCCGGATCGGTGTAGCCCGACAGGGGGGCAAGTACGACGTTCTCAGCGGCGAAGAGGGTGGTGGCCATCGGGGTAACTGCTCAGGGCGGCCATCTGGCCTCGTTCCCTGCCGGGCATCAGCCCCCTCTGCGGCTGCGCAAGCGGCCCTTCTTGAGGAAGCCGTCGTAGTGCCGCGACAGGAGGTGCGCCTCGACCTGGCGCAGCGTGTCGAGCATGACGCCCACCATGATCAGCAGGCTGGTGCCGCCAAAGAACTGGGCGATCATGTACGGCACACCGAACCGGTTGGCCATGACCATGGGTAACACAGCCAGTGCGGAGAGGAAGAGCGCGCCGGCAAAGGTGATCAGGGTCATGGTGCGGTCCAGGTATTCGGCCGTCGGCTGGCCGGGACGGATGCCCGGAATGTAACCAGCGCGCTTCTGCAGGTCATCCGCGATCTGGATGGGGTTGAACTGGTTCGCGACCCAGAAATAGGAGAACAGCATGATCATGATCGCGTACCACATCATATACCAGCCGGTCCCGTACTGGAAGAAGCGTCCCCAGCCTTGCATCCGCGTATAGGGAATCCACTGCAGGATCATGCCCGGAAACATCAGGATGGCGCCGGCAAAGATAATCGGCATGACGCCCGAGTAGTTGACCCGCAACGGCATGTACGTGGTCTGTCCGGTACCCATTCCACGGCCGGACCGGGCGTACTTCACCGGCACCTTCCGGTGCGCCTGCGTCAAGGCAATGGTCGCAGCACACACGGCGAAGAACATCACCATCATCAGCATCAGATGAATGACCGTGAAATTCTGGCCCGGCGCGCCGCCGCCGGCGCGGACCAAGGTCACCATGCCCCAAATGGATTGAGGCAAGCGGTCGATGATACTGATCGTGATGATAATGGAAGCGCCGTTACCGATGCCGCGCTCACTGATCTGTTCGCCAAGCCACATGAGCAGCAGTGCTCCAGCGGTAAGAATGATCAACGTCTGAAGGGCAAACCCCATCCCGGGGTGCGTCACGGGCGCTATCCCACCCGGCAGTCCCATGCGTTCAGGATTCATCATGGTGGCGGCCAGCATGCTGCCCTGGATGATGCAGATCAGCACGGTCAGATACCGCGTCATCTGATGGATCTTCTGCCGGCCGCTCTCACCCTCGCGCTGGAGTTTTTCCAACGTCGGAATTACAGGGGTCATCAATTGCATGACGATGGAGGCCGAGATATACGGCATGATGCCCAGCGCGCCCACGGCGAATTTCTGGAGTGCGCCGCCGCTGAACATATCGAACATGTCCATCACGCCGCCGCCGGCGGATCCGGACATTTTGTGGAACAGCAGGCCAAGGGCTTTGGGGTCAACACCGGGGCAGGGCACGCTGGAGGTCAACCGACAGAGTGCGACCACGCCGAGGGTGAAGAAGATGCGGCGCCGCAATTCGGGAATCTTCAGGCAGTTCGAATAGGCTGAAAAAAACATGAAGGCCTATATCCCCTGATGGGGCACACTCCGGCAGGCACCACCGGAGCGGCCGTTGCCTCACACAACTTGGCAGACTCCGCCCGCGGCTTCGATCTTGCGCTTGGCACTGGCCGAAAACTTGTTCGCCTTGACCGTCAAGGGCTTGCCAATGTCTCCGTCCCCGAGGATTTTCAGCCCGCCATTGGCGAGTTTGCGGATCAACCCGCGCTGCTGCAACACGTCCTGGTCAACCTGATCGCTGGCGTTGAAATTCTGGTCCAAATAGCGAATGTTGACGACGCTGTAGACGGTCTGGTTCGGATTCGTGAAACCCCGTTTCGGCAGGCGGCGCAGGAAGGGTATCTGGCCACCCTCGAAGTACGGTCGGTAACCCGAGCCCGTGCGTGACCCCTGGCCCTTCTCACCACGGCCCGCGGTCCGGCCCTGCCCTGAACCGTCACCCCGACCGACCCGCTTGCGCGGCTTGCGGAGGAACGTGTTTGAAAGTTGGTGCAACTTCATCGCTCACCTCTCATGGGGTCTGAAAATCAGTTCACAGCGTCAGAGCCGTGATGTCGCGTTTCGCAAGGATCTCTTGTTTGGTCCGGAGTCGGGAGATGGCGAGCATGGTCGCCTTCACGACGTTGACGGGATTCTTGGAGCCGAGCACCTTGGAAAGGACATCGCGGACACCACACAGTTCCAACACGGAACGCACACCACCGCCGGCGATGATGCCCGTTCCGGGCGAAGCCGGCCGGATCAGCACCTTCGTGCTGCGGAACTTGGCCGTCACGGCGTGGGGGATGGTCTGGCCCCGCATCGGCACTTTGCACAGAGACTTTCGAGCCAGCTCGCTCCCCTTGCGGATAGCGTCGGCCACTTCGTTGGACTTGCCAAAACCGACCCCAACGTGACCGCCACGGTCTCCCGCCACGATCAGAGCGCTGAAGCTGAAGTTTCGACCACCCTTGACCACCTTGCTGGAGCGATTGATGCAGACCACGCGCTCCTCACACTCGCCGGTCCGCTCGGCGGTCCGCCCACCGGTCCGCTCACCGGTCCGCTGTGTCTCGATAACCACCTCGGGCTCCGGGGAGTCGACCGCCGGAGCGACGGCACGGGGGGCTTGTGCTGGTGCGTTTTTACGACGTTCTTCCACGGACGGAACTCCTGTGATGCGAAAAGGTCTTGCCGGTCCTGAACCGCGCCGGCCTAGAACTCCAACCCGGCCTTCCGGGCTGCCTCAGCCAAGGCCTTCACGCAGCCCTGGTACTTGAATCCTCCACGGTCGAACACCACACGCTTGATCGAGGCCGCCTGTGCCCGTTCCGCAGCCATCTGGCCCAGAACCGAAGCCCCTTCCAGATTCACCTTCTTGCCAGTCCCCTTGAATGCTGCGGTCAGCGTGGACGCCGACACCAAGGTGGCCTGCCGGACATCGTCGATAAACTGAACATACATGTGGTTTGCGCTTCGGCAGACGCTCATCCGGGGGACTTCCGCGGTGCCGCTAATCTTCGCCCGGAGCCGCCGGTGCCGCCGGTGTCGGGCCTCTTTTTTCGTCAATGTCGCCATGTTCGATCTGTCTCCTGCCGTATCATGCAGCGCCCGTGTCAACTCTCGGACCGATCAGCGCTTGCTGCGGGCCAACGGGCCACGCCAGGCTATCATCAACTGACGGTCTTGCCTTCCTTCAACGTAACCTGCTCACCCGCGTACCGCACACCCTTGCCCTTGTAAGCATCTGGCGGGCGGAACCGGCGGATGGTGGCGGCTGCCTCGCCCACGAGGTGCTTGTCGATTCCCTCGACCACGATGGTCGTCTGGTTTGGCATCGTCAAGATGACGCCTTCGGGCACATCATACTCGACGGGAGAAGAATACCCGACGCTGAGGGTCAGATGACGTCCCTTGCACTGTCCGCGGTAGCCGACGCCCTGGACCTCGAGCTGTTCCCTGTACCCAACGGTGACGCCCACCACCATGTTATTGATCAAGCTGCGGGTCAACCCATGCACCGCGTTGAGTGTCTTGGCGTCCGCAACATTCTCGACAAAGAGATTCTTGGCCTCGACGCGAACCTCCAGGCCGGGCGCCATCTGGTAGGACAGCGAACCCTTGGGGCCCTGCACCGTGACCGTGCTCCCGTCCACTTCGACCTTAACCTTATCGGCTAAGACGACTGGCTTCTTGCCTATCCGTGACATGAGAAATGCCCCTTATTGCTGGCGGGCTCCGTGTGTTACCACACGTAGCACAGCACTTCGCCGCCGACATTCTTCTTGCGGGCTTCCCTGCCCGTCATCAGGCCCGACGAGGTGGACAGTACGGCAATCCCGAAGCCGCCCAACACACTGGGCACGTCGCGGCTGGTCACGTAGACACGCCGTGACGGCTTGCTGACTCGCTTCAGCCCCTCGATGACGAACTCCCGGGTCCGGCCCTTGTACTTCAAGACCAGAATCAACTCCTTGTGAGCGACCTCGCCCTCTTTGCGCCAAGAGTCGATGTAGCCCGCCCGTCGGAGCACTTCAGCGAGCCCGGCCTTGAGTTCCGAATACGGCATCGTCGATACCGGCAACTTCGCCTTGCCGGCATTCCGGATCCGTGTCAACATGTCACCAATTGGATCGCTAAGGTTCACGCCGTGGACCTCCGTTGACTACCAACTCGCCTTCATGACTCCAGGGATCTGGCCGCTTCGCGCCAACTCCCTGAAACAGATCCTGCACAAATGGAACTTCCGCATGTAGGCCCGACGCCGGCCGCAACGTTCGCAGCGACAGTACTTCCGGACGGGGAACTTGGGCGTTTTCTTGCTCTTGATGATCTGGGATTTTTTCGCCACGGCTCCAGTGTCTCCCTAGCTGGCGAACGGCACGCCGAGCAACGCGAGCAAATCCCGCGCTTCCGCATCGGTCCGCGCCGTCGTGACAATGCTGATATTCATCCCGATGGTATGCTTGACCTTGTCAAGCTCAATTTCGGTGAACACGGACTGGTCGGGAAGCCCCATGCTGTAGTTCCCGGCCCCGTCAAACGCGCTGGCCGGAACCCCGCGGAAGTCGCGAACGCGCGGCAGTGCGACGTTGATCAGCCGGTAGACGAAGTTGTACATGGCCCCGCCACGGAGGGTGACACACACCCCCACGGACATTCCCTCGCGCAACTTGAAATTGGATATGCTCTTCCGGGACTTGGTCACCACCGGACGCTGACCCGTGATGATGCCGAGTGTGCTGACCGCCTCGGTAATCACTTCCCGGTCCTTGGCTGTGCCGACTCCGCTGTTGACGACAATCTTGGTCAAGCGCGGCACTTCAAGCCGGTTCTTGTAGGCGCGTTTCTGCATCAGTTTCGGGACGACATCATTGAGATAGTAATCGTAGAAGACGCTCTTCATCGTGGCGATGCCTTATTCTTTACTTCTCGGGCTTGTCCGCGGTGGCAGATTCGGCCGACGGTTGCCGGTCGCCGGTTCCCGCTGGGGCCTGGCCCGTCTTCCGGGCACGTCGGGCCTCATAGTCTGCCTGAGCCATGACCTTGGAAATATGCAGTGGCGCCTCAAACTCAATGATGCCACCCTGCGGGTGCTTCTGCGAGCGGCGAACGGCCTTCTTGCGGACGTTGAGGCCTTCGACCACAACGCATTCCTTGTCCCGGTCAACCCTGAGGACTTTGCCGGTCTTGCCTTTGGAGGCGCCGCTGATTACCACCACAACATCGTTTTTCTTCACGTGAGCGCGTGCCATCACAGCACCTCCGGAGCCAGGGAAACGATCTTCATGAAGTTCTTGTCGCGCAGTTCGCGGGCCACCGGCCCGAAGATCCGGGTGCCGCGAGGGTTGTTCTGGTCATCGATGATGACTGCGGCATTCCGGTCGAAGCGCAGGCAGGAACCGTCGGGACGGCGGATATCTTTGGCCGTCCTGACGACGACGGCCAGGACCTTCTCGCCCTTGCGTACCACGCCGTGGGGCTGAGCCTCCTTGACAGAGGCGCGGATAATATCTCCCACGTGGGCGTAGCGCTTGCGCTGTCCCAAGGCCTGAATGGCGACAATCCGTTTAGCACCGGAGTTGTCGGCGACGTCCAGACTGGTCTGCATCTGAATCATGGGGCAGGCTCCTACGCCTTCGCCGCGCGCTGCAGGATGGTGAGCAGGCGCCAGCGCTTGAGTTTGCTCAGGGGACGGGTTTCCATGATCTCCACGGTGTCCCCGGTCTTGGCCTCGTTGTTCTCGTCATGCGCGTAGTAGCGCTTAGAGCTTAATACCACCTTCTTGTAGAGAGGGTGGGGAGCCCGGCGGTCGATACGGACCACGATCGTCTTATTGGGGCGGTCACCAACCACCACGCCGACGCGGGTCTTTCGCAGGGAACGCTTGGATTTGGTTTCGTCCGTCATTGGGCTGCTTCCTGTACGGGCTTGCGCCGGGCGCGCGTCTCTTTCTCGGTGAGGAGTCGGGCCAGGTCACGCCTCAAGATGCGGATCCTGGCGCTGTTCTCAAGTTGCCCGGTCTGGGCCTGAAGCCGGAGGTTGAGCGACTCCCGGCGGTTCTCGTCAATGGCCCGGGCGAGTTCCTCTTCCGTCATTTCACGTATGTCGGCATATTTCATGGGGCAACGATCTCCTGGAACTCCGTCATCAAGCCGTGTGGCGACTCAGGAGCCTGCACCGCACGGGTAGTTTGCTGGCCGCTCTGCACAAGGCACCTCTGGCCACGCTTTCTGTGCAACCGCTGATCTCCAAAACCAGGTTGCCCGGCTTGATCACGGCGACCCAGCCTTCCGGGTTGCCTTTGCCTTTACCCATGCGCGTCTCTAGCGGTTTCTTGGTGATCGGCTTGTCCGGGAACAAGCGCAACCAAAGCATGCCGCGCCGCTTCATATGCCGCGTGGCAGCAACTCGGGCAGCCTCGATCTGATTGGCGGTGATCCAAGCCCGTTCAAGCACTTGCAGACCGTACTCGCCAAAATCGAGTCTGACGTTACGAGTTGCCTTGCCCGCGCGGCCGCCTTTTTGCACCCTTCGGTGCTTTACGCGTTTTGGCATCAGTGGCATTCTGTTCGCCCTCCATTTCACGCGGCTTGCAGATCCAGACCTTCACGCCAATGGCGCCGGCCATGGTCCGTGCTTCCGCAAAACCGTAATCCACATTGGCCCGCAGCGTCTGCAGGGGCACCTTGCCGTCCAGATACTGTTCCGTCCGCGCCAACTCGGCGCCGCCCAACCGCCCGGCACAGCGGATGCGCACGCCATCGGCACCCATTTCCCGGGTCGTCTGGATGGTGCGCTTCATGGCTCGGCGGAAACTGATGCGGCGCTCCAGTTGCTGTGCGACGTTCTCAGCGACCAGCTGCGCATCCAGTTCCGGGGTCTTGATTTCTCGAATGTCCAAGTACACTTCTTTACCGTTAGCAACCTTGGCGATTTCGCCCTTCAGGCGTTCAATCTCCTGCCCCTTGCGGCCAATGACCAGGCCGGGCCTGCCGGAGAAAACGGTCACCCGCACGCGATTCGCGAACCGCTCGATGGTCACCTTGGAGATCGCGGCCTGCTGCAGCTGGGCCTTCACGTAGTCGCGAATCCGCAGGTCTTCCATCAGCAGAGGCCCAAACTCAGCCTTGCGGGCGAACCACCGTGACTGCCAGTCTTTGGTGACCGGAATCCGAAACCCTATGGGGTGAACTTTCTGTCCCACGTGGTGCGTCTCCTGCTCTTATGCTTCGTCGGTCACGACGATCTTGATATGGCTCGTGCGCTTCCGGATGCGGCCGGCCATGCCGCGCGCTTTGGGGCGGAACCGTTTCATGGTCGGCCCTTCGCCGATGACAGCCTCCCTGACGGTGAGGCTGGCGGCAGGGACGGACGGCCCATGTTCGGCGTTCTCCGCACTGGCGACCGCCGAGCGCAGTGTGCGGGCCACCAGGCGGGCAGCCTTGCGCGGAATCAGATCCACGATCGCCAGGGCTTCAGGTACCGGCTTGCCCTGGATAAGATGGGTGACCTGACGGGCCTTAAACGCCGAGATGCGCACATACTTGCTTTCGCTGCGAGCTTGCATCGTCGTGATCCTTGCCTTGACAACGAGTGCGGTCGCGCTTTATGCCCGCACCGCGGGGGACACGACCGGTTCTGTCGGTCCACGGGACAACTCTGACAACAGGTTCGTTCGACCGCCTATTCGCCGAGCTTCACTGTGACACCTGGCCCGACAGAGTCGAACTTGCCTTCCGTAACCACTGCCGCACTGATCGATGCGCGGACTTCGATAACTTTCAGTCTGGCCTTGACCTTCTCTCCATCCAGCAGACGCCACATCAGGCCCGGGCGTACGCCGTGATCATAGCCCTTGTCCAGCACGATCACCTGGAGCAGGTCATTGACCGCCAAGACCCGTCCCGCTAACCTCTCCGTTATTCCCTGGCCTCGCCCAGCGACTGACGGCCAAGGCTTGACCGAACGTTCGACGGCCTGATTCAGGGCGTCGAGCCGGTCGATCAACTCACGACGCGTGGCTTCGCTCGGTTGCAGAGCATCCAGAACGGAGTTCAAGTTACCCTGGAACTCGCGGACCTTCACGCTCACGTCTAGCTGTGCAACCCGCAGTTCGTCCAACGCGGCCAGCGCTCGGGCCAAGGCCCGTCCGGAGGACGGATCCTCCCGGTCTGCCAGCAACCCTGCGAGTCGGAGCTCGTAATCCTCCAACTCCTGCTGTTGCCGGCGGCTGGCGAGGTACAGCTCGGCATACCGTTCCTGCAACGCCTGAAGCTCCTGCTCCCTGCGGCGGAGTTCGGCACGCAACTCCTCGGTCTTCTCTTCTGCCGCCTGCCGGGCGACCTGCGCTTCATTCAGCTCAAGTTCCCGCTGCTCTTTGCCGCTTTGTCCGGGCGCTTCCGCGACCGACTGAGCTGCCAGAAGAAGACACGAAGCACATAAGATAACGAACCAAACCGGTTTCTGCCAGTGGCCTGAGAACATTTTTCGTAATGTTTCAGTCCCGGCCAGGCAGGTTTCCCCATGCAGCTTGCGCAGGGCCCCCTCGGCGGCGGCGGGGGCTTTCGGCTCGTCCGGCAATGTCGTGGACGCCAGATCCCGGCTGGGAAACGAGCGGCCGCGTGAATCACCCGTGTCTGACCGACGCATCAGCATTTTTCCGTGTCCTGAATCGAGCCTGTGCCGCCATCCCTCTGGCGGCATGCAGGGAATGGATAAGGTAGAGCCGCGGGGCGGCAGGTTCAAGACGGGTGCGCGGGAGGGACGTGAAGCGTCAGTCGCGGGTGGAGGGTTGGGGGTGGTTGCACAAAGTGGCGGGACCGGCCCGGTCCCGCGGGTGTCGGAGCGAGCCGCTCCGACCACTCCAGGCGTCAGCCCCGGTCAACCGTCGACCTTATCTCCACCCGCGACGGACGCATTACGGAGGGGCCGTGCGTCAGCGTGTGGGGATTCCGTCGACGTGCGTGTCGGGGCGAAAAAGGAAACGGGCAGCGCCGCCGGGGAACCCCGTGCGACGCTGCCCGTGAAAACAGCCGCGGGTGCGGCTTACATCATGTCGTCCATGTCCTGGTCGTGACCGCCGCCGCCGGCTGAGGCCTTTTCCTTCTCCGGCATGTCGGTGACCACGCACTCGGTCGTCACCAGCAGGCTGGCTACCGAGGCTGCGTTCTGCAGCGCGATGCGCTCGACCTTGGTCGGGTCGATGATGCCGGCCTTGAGCAGGTCGCAGTACTCGTCCTTCGCCGCGTCCCAGCCCATGCTGCCCTGCATGTCCTTGACCTTCTGCAGGACGATTGAGCCTTCGACGCCGGCGTTGTTGGCCAGTTGCCGCAATGGCTCCTCGACGGCGCGTCGGACGATGTCGACGCCCACCGCTTCGTCGCCCTTGGCCTTGAGCTTGTCCAGGGCCTTGGCCGCGCGCAGCAGCGCCACGCCGCCCCCGGGCACAATGCCTTCTTCGACGGCCGCGCGGGTCGCGTGCAATGCATCCTCGACACGCGCCTTCTTTTCCTTCATCTCAGACTCGGTGGCTGCACCGACGTTGACGACAGCCACGCCGCCGGCCAGCTTGGCCAGCCGCTCCTGCAGCTTCTCGCGGTCGTAATCTGACGTGGTTTCGTCGATCTGTCTGCGGATCTGCTTGACTCGGCCGGCAATGGCCTCTGCCGCCCCACCGCCTTCGACGATGGTGCAAGTCTCCTTGTCGATGGTTATGCGCTTCGCCTTGCCGAGCTGGCTGACGGTCACGCTTTCGAGCTTGATGCCAAGGTCTTCGGTCAGGCAATTGCCACCGGTCAGGACGGCAATGTCCTCCAGCATCGCCTTGCGGCGATCGCCGAACCCGGGGGCTTTGACCGCGCAGCAGTTCAGGGTGCCGCGCAGCTTGTTGACGACCAGCGTCGCGAGCGCTTCGCCTTCCACTTCCTCGGCGATGATCAGGAACGGCTTGCCCTGCTGTGCGATCTTCTGCAGCAGCGGGAGCAGGTCGTTGAGGCTGCTCAGCTTCTTCTCATGGATCAGGATCAGGGCATCCTCCAGGATGCACTCCATGTTCTCCTTGTCCGTCACGAAGTAGGGGCTGAGGTAACCCTTGTCGAACTGCATCCCTTCGACGACGTCCAGGGTCGTGTCCGTGGTCTTGGCCTCTTCGACCGTGATCGTGCCGTCCTTGCCCACCTTGTCCATGGCGTCGGCAATGATCTCGCCGAATTTCGTGTCGCCGTTGGCGGAAATGGTTGCGACCTGGCAGATCCGAGCCCGGTCTTCGACGGGAACGCTGATCCTGCCGAGTTCCTCGATGATGGCGGCGACGGCCTTGTCGATGCCACGCTTCAGCGCCATGGGGTTGGCGCCGGCGGTCACGTTCTTGAGGCCTTCGCGGAAGATGATCTCCGCCAGGACGGTGGCTGTCGTGGTGCCATCCCCCGCTATATCCGAGGTCTTGCTGGCGACTTCACGGACCATGCGCGCGCCGATATTCTCGAACGGGTCCTTCAGTTCGATTTCCTTGGCGACCGTGACGCCGTCCTTGGTGACGGTGGGGGCGCCCCACTTCTTGTCCAGCATGACATTGCGGCCCTTCGGGCCCAAGGTGACCTTCACGGCGTTGCTGAGCTTAATCACGCCGCGCAACAGGGCCTGACGCCCCGGGGTGTCGAAAATCAACTGCTTAGCCGGCATACCTTCTACTCCTTCTCTGCTTTGTTGATGAAACGGTCAGTTTCACGCCATCGGGTCAGTCGAGCACAGCCAGAATGTCGCCCGAACTGAGAATCTTGTATTCCTTGTCGTTCATCTTCACTTCGGTGCCGCCGTATTTGGTCATCAGGATCACGTCGCCCACCTTGACCTCAAACGGGATCTTCTTGCCATCGTCGTCGCGCTTGCCTGTCCCCAAGGCGATCACCTTGGCGCGCTGCGGCTTCTCCTTTGCACTGTCCGGGATGATGATGCCACCCTTGGTGATTTGCTCATCCTCAAGCGGTTCGACCAGGACGCGATCTCCCAACGGTTTGACCTTCAATGCTGCCATACTACGGTCCTCCTTTCGCTTTGCCATTAGGTACGGTTCCCTGGACTCAATGACTCGGTGCCCCCGTAGGCCAGTGACTCACCCACTCGAGGCTCCACCCGCCAGCCCGGTCACCTCGCCGGCCATCAAGCTGCTGACGCGCCGCGTGAAACTGAGCGGGTCCGTCAGCGGCAGTCCGGCGGTGAGCAGGGCCTGGTCAAACAACAGTTCGGCGTACTCGGCCAGTTTGGGATGGTCGCTGGCCTTTGCGAGCAGGGCCCGCATGCCGGCGACCAAGGGATGCGCGGGGTTTACCTCCAGGACCCGTCGCGCCGGGGGCATGTCCTGGTGCATCGCTTTCATGATCCGTTCCATGTGCACGCCGGGGGCGTGCTCGTCCAGGACCAGGCAGCAGGCGCTCTCGGTCAGGCGTTGCGAGACTCGCACGTCCTTGACCTTCTCGCTGAGGGCCTTCTTGAGGTGTGCCACCAGGTCTTTGCAGTCGGCTTCGGCCTTTTGGCGTGACTCCTGGCTGGCGGCCGTGTCATCCTCGCCGAGGTTCACGCTGCCCTGCGCGGCAGAGCGCAACGGTTTGTCCTTGTACGTATTCAGGCCCTGCACGACCCAGTCATCGATCGGGTCGGTCATGAACAGCACTTCGACGTCGCGATTGCGGAACGCCTCCAGGTGCGGTGACTGGGCCAGGGTGTCTGGAGCGTCGCCGGAAATGTAGTAGATCTCTTTCTGCTTCTCGGGCATGCGCTGCACGTACTCGGCCAGCGACACGAACCCGTCGTCCCCCGTCTTGGTGGAACGGAACACCAGCAGTTCCTGCAGTTTCTCGCGGTTGGCGAAGTCCAGGTGAACGCCTTCCTTCAGGACGGGACCGAACTGCTTCCAGAACCCGACATACTTGTCGCGGTTCTTCTGCATCATGTCGGCCAGCACCCCGAGCACCTTGGTTATCAGGTTGCTGCGAATCAGGCGGATCAGGCGGTCTTCCTGCAGGATCTCGCGGGAAACGTTCAAGGGCAGGTCCGACGAGTCCACGACGCCGCGCAGGAACCGCAGGTAGGACGGCAGGAGTTCCTCGCACTTCTCCGTGATGAACACGCGCTTCACGTAGAGATGCAGGCCGCTGTGGCGCGCGTCGGGAAGCAGGAAGTCGAACGGCGTCCGCTGCGGGATGTAGAGCAACGCGCGGAACTCCGTCTTGCCTTCCGCGTTCCAGTGAATGACCTCGAGCGGGTCCTGGAAATCGTGGCTGATGTGCTTATAGAATTCCTTGTATTCCTCTTCCTTCACCTCCGCGCGTGACCGTTGCCAGATCGCCTTCTGGCTGTTCAGTGTCTCTTCTTTGACGGTCACTTCCGGCTTCGCGCCCTCGACCGGCTTGCCGTCCGCATCGCGGGGCGTCTCCTCGTGCCGGACGTCCATGGTGATCGGGTGCTCGACAAAGTCCGAAAACTGCTTGACGATCTTGCGGATCTTCCACTCGTCGAGGTATTCTTCCATGTCAGGCTTGAGATGCAGCGTGACGTCCGTGCCGCGCTTCTCCCGGGGCGCCGACTGGAGGGTGTACGACCCTGAACCATCGGATTCCCAGAGCGTGCCGGCAGTTTTGTCGCCGGCTCGGCGTGTCAGTACGGTCACCTTGTCCGCCAGCATGAACGAGGAGTAAAAACCGACGCCGAACTGGCCGATGAGTTCCGGCGGAATCGCGCCCTTGCGATCACGCAGTTCGGCGAGGAACCGGCGCGTGCCGCTGTTGGCGATGGTTCCGATGTTGGCCTCCACCTCCTCCTCGGACATGCCAATCCCGTTGTCCGAGACCGTAATCGTCTTAGCGTCACGGTCGACGCGCAACTTGATCTTCCACTCGGGGTCGTCCTCCACCACCGCCTGGTTGCTCAGCGACTCGAACCGCGCCCGGTCTACGGCATCGGAGGCGTTTGAAATGAGTTCGCGGAGGAAAATGTCCTTATTGGAATATAAGGAGTGAATGACCAAGTCCAGCAGTTGCTGAACCTCGGTCTTGAATTTGCGTTGCTTCTTTGCTGACATGATCTCCATTCCGAATCCAATCAGGAACCGACGCTGGCGCGATCGCCATACGGTCAGAGCCATCACACTCGTTTCAAACCGACGCACCTATTCCAGCGGGAACGATGATTCCACTAATCCGTGCGCATTACACCTAGCATTCAATGTGCCAAGATTGCCGGCCGCAGATGAGAAAAAGACGTAACAGACTAGTATCAAGCAAGTTGAGTAATCACGTGTGGCCTCATCTTCACCTCCGTCAATCCCGGTTCGAGTGTGCCATAATGGCGCGCTTGTCTCAGGGTGAGACAGGCACGCTGTCACAGGGTTGCAGGCGTCCGACGGCGGCACGCCCGCCCTGCTTCAGCCCGCTTCCACCTTGATGCATTTGGTGCGTTTCGCGCTTGTAGCCAGACCCGCCGCGAAAAGGGTGTCGGCGGCAATACCGAACCTGCGACAAAAAGAGGGGTCCCGTGCCGGCAGCCTCTTCCGGCGACGGGACCCCGAGGACGGACCTGTTTGGGGGGATCAGTTCTTCTTCGTCTTGCGCGGTGGGTTCCGCGGTCTTCCGATGAGCGCGGCGACCCGGTTTCCGAAGTTACATCAGGACGCCCTGCGCGTGGCGTTCCCCGCGCAGGGCGTCACAGTCGTGACGCGACGTCCCCGACGCTGCCTACTCCTGCAGGAATTCGGAATTGACAATCTGGCACTTGCCGGAGAACGCGTCACGCGAGACGACCACCAGCATTCTCTGGTCGGCGAGTATGCGATCCACGTAACGGACCACCTGCCCGCTCGGGTCCCGCTTCACGTCGATCTGACCGTAGGCTGCCGTCGCATCGATGGTCCCGTCGCCATTGCTGTCATACCGTATGCCGGCGACATCGGTCATGGCCTGGGCGCAGACGAGGACGGTGAAGTAGTTCTGGCGGACGGTAACCAACTCGGCGAGTTTGGCGATGGCCGCCTCCGCCGCCGAATCGTTCTTCGGGTCGGTTCCGAAGATGCCTGGAGTCGCGCCGAACACCTCACCGATGTTCGTGAAGGTGGTGCCGGCGGTTCTCCTGGTCAGCACGGCATCCGCGGCGCTGGAGGCGGACACGGCCGTGACGCCGTTGAACAGCGCTTGCAGGACTGGTTTCTCCAGGCTGTTGATGTTGACCCTGCCGCGTCTCAAGACGGCAGGGGCGATCTTGAAGAGGTCCAGGATGGCGGCGTCGTTGCCCGCCACGTCGCCGCTATTGGCGGACCAGAGTCGCAGCGACCGCATCGGCTGGTACGAATGCAGGCGGCCCAGTTCGCCCAAACGCTCGAAATCAGCATTGGCTACATCGATGTTTGCGTACTCGGCCGTTTGGTAACCGGAGCCGGTCAGGGTCCCGATGCCGGAGCCATCCGCCGCGCTCAGGTTGGTGGCGTTCCAGTAGGTCGCGAACATGGGGTCCTGGGCCCCGCGTTCGTTGTTGAGGCAATCGTTCGCCGTCAGACTGGCATAGTAGTTGCCAGCGCTCGTCGCGCTGCCGCTCTGGGCCCAGTTGCAGAGGTAGTCCGAACTTCCGGCGATCGGCGTAACGTCAACCGCCTGCCCGCTCGAATCCCACAGGGTTACCTCGTCGATCTGGGCCTGGACAATGGTGTAGCTCGTCCAGTTCGAATCGTCGCCGATGCCGCCGCTGCCGCCCGTGGGGTCGGGAGATATCGTCGCGCCCGAGGCGTTGATGTCGAGCCAGAACTGTCCCATGGCCTTATCCTTGTCGTGTTCGCCGCTATTCAGATTGTGGAGCGTCACCGTCATCGATGCCGCAGTGATGGTGTACCAGGTGTTGGATTTCAGATTGACCACGCTGCCGCCAATGGTCAAGTCGGTCCCGCCCAGGCCCGCGGATTTCGGCTTGATCTTGATCGAACTGGCCGAACCCGTGTAGGTGTAAGACGAACCCGCCGTATGCAGCGTGTTCGCATCGATCAGCCCCGAGGGGGTCTCCATCTGGAAGACATTACCGTCGTCCCCGTCCCCACCGTCCTTGTCCTTGTCGTCGCCGTCCTTGTCCTTGTCGTCGCCGTCCTTGTCCTTGTCGTCGCCATCCTTGTCCTTGTCGTCGCCATCCTTGTCCTTGTCGTCGCCATCCTTGTCCTTGTCGTCGCCATCCTTGTCCTTGTCCGCGTCCCTACTGTTCGACGGATTGATGTTGAGGTCTCCGGCAATGTTGCAGCCGGCGCCGGCCGGTGGTGTGAACGTGATCGCGACGGCAATCGGCGCATCGGCGTAGTTCGACGTATAGCCCAGCGTTCCGCCGCCGGTGTTCGAGGTCCTGTCCAGCGCGATGTCCAGCGTTCCCTGTGCCGTGCCAATGGCGCCGTTATTGGTCTGGACGACCACCGTGTAGGTGATGGAAGCGCCCCCGGCGTTCTGGCTTTCGGCAAAGGGATAGAACGCCTCAGCTTTGAAGCCGGGCAGGACATAGATCGGCGAATTGCCGCTGTCGGCTGCCTCGCCGCCGCCGCCGCCGCCGCCGCCGCCGCCGCCGTCCTTGTCCCCGTCTTTATCCTTGTCCTTATCCTTGTCGTGGTCCTTGTCTTTCTCCTTGTACTTCTCTTCTTTCTCGCATTTCTCCACCGACTGTATCACCTTCTTGACCGTATCGCATGTAACCTTCTTGGTCCTTGCGTTCTTCGCGGTTGTCTCCCCTGCCGGCTCAACAAATGTGTCCCAGCCAGCCTGGTGGTACGACGGTCCCTTCCAATGCCAGAACGTGGTTGATTCCCAGAGCAATCCTTCGGTGGCGACTCCCTGTACGCCGCCATTGCTTTTCGATACGTTGGTGGTAAACGCGTCCGTGCCGTTGTCATTCACTTTCACGGCCTGAACGGTCAGCGCGCCATTGCGCCACTCGCCCAGCTTTCCGGGAACGTTCTTGCGTACGTCACCGGTGTTCGTGGGGATGACCGCTTTCGTGAGAATCGCGGTTGTATCGAAGCACATCTTGAGGCTTGTGAGCTTGGTGGTACCCGACGCCCCGGTCAGGCTGTACACGGGAAGACTCGCGATGCTCGTATTGTCGTATGTCGTGACTGGCGTCTGAACACCGTTGATCTGCAGCTTCGCGCCGGGCGACAGGTCGGCGTTGGCGACGATCAGTTTGAACTTGTTCTGCGTGGTCCCCGCATTGGGCACGTCCCTGGCAATGTTGTGAAGGCTACTGTCGATCAGATTGAAGTAGTCCACGTCGGCGACATTGTGCTTGTTGTCGTACTCGTGGATATGGCCATCCGTCGAGCCGGAATTCACCCCCGCGATATAGGAGCACGTGTCGACGTCGATGTGTCCACCAGGAATGCCGAGCGTGTCCGCGGGCACGACCGGGTCGACGATCTGGGGTTCGATGCCAGCGCTGACCGGGGCGCCGCTGTCCGAAGCGCTGGTGATCTGGACGCGCATCGCCACTTCGGTCAGGCCCCAGGTCCTCTCCACCCCGGAGACCGAGTAGTCGCCCGGGGTATAGGACAATCCGTCGTGAATATCCCCGTCGCTGTCCACATAGGCCTCGGTCGGGGCGGAATTCTCGTCCGCGTAGTCGATGATGTTGGCGGCAATCTGGGCCGCGATCCGCTGTCTGGCCTTGTCGGCCGTCACGCCTGCCGTGGTCTTCCAGCTCTCAACCCACGTGTTGTTGTCCAGTTGCTTGAGCCACGTGCAGTCATCGGTGCCAGCAGCCTTGTCCGCGCCGAGGAAAAGATTGTACAGAGTCGCCAGGGTGTCGCTGTTAACGACGTCATGCAGGTCCACGCGGTCCTCGTCTTCCCCGGTGTTCCACGCGCCATCGTTGTTCGTATCACGCCAGAACTGCTCGGCTGCGTTACTGAAGGGGAAGAGGGTCTTCGCCATGGTATCCATCTGTGCCTGATCGGCCGGCTGCGTGCCCTTGACTATGTGGGACATAGAGAACCAGCGTCCGTTGATGGGCATCTGCCCAGGCGTGCCGGTGATGACCTTATCGGGCCGGAAGGCATCGGCATTCGCGAGGCCCAGGCCCGCCAGTGAAATCTCGGCCGTGGAGGCCCCGGTCCGCGGCAACGCCGGGCTCGATTCCGGGTCGATGGTCGAGACGACGGCCCCCGGATCGATCGTGCCGGACTCGTCGACGATCAAGTAGGAATAGCGGCCCATGAGCACCTGCTGGTCGGCACCGTTGATGCTGCGCGTGGACTTCATCGGCAACCAGCCTACCGAAGAGTGGAGGACGGCGGATGGGTTGAGGGCCAGGTTGGAGATCTGCCAGCCCAGCGCTGCCTCAATGCCTGCCGTGTCGGCGCCGTTGATGCTCGCCAGATACCCGCGACCGTACCACGGGCTGCCGGACGCGGGCCGGTAGAAATTGGATCCCGGGTAGACTTCCCCCTTGAACTGCGATTCGAGCATGGCCACGGCCCTGGAAACGCCAGACTCGGCAAGCAGTCTGGCGCGGATCAGGTCCGCGTCGGCGCCCGCGGCCTTTCGTTCAGTTCGCGCCGTGATGGCGAAACTCATCGCGAACATCATCAAGACGGCGAGGAAGCCCAAGGATATCAGAAGCGTCATCCCTCGCTCTGCCCCCCTGCCGCCCAACGGCCCAACCATCCTGCCGGTTCCGCGAATTCGAGGTCTCATGTTTCCCACCTTCTGCCCTTTCTGTTCTGTGGTTTGCTCTCTTGTGCCCTTGTTTCCTGAGAAGTACTTGGAGCGGGATTCCCGCCCATCGCCTTCACCTGCCGAGCGAAGGCGCATTTCCTATTGTCGCGGAATCCGGTTGGACGTCCATGTTGCGTTGCCTCGCTTTTGCCTTTCCTGGCCGCACCTGCCTTAACCCTGTGCGGCAGAAGTACCACATTGTGGTGCTACCACGTTGTGGTACTTAGCAGGCGGCGTGCCAGGTTAGCCAGAGGCGACTTGCGGGACCGCGGCAATCAACCCGCGAGGCGGGCGTTACAGCCCAACGGCGCACGGCAGGCGCGCCTGCCGATCGCACCTTCAGCGCTCCAGACGGGGTTCCCTTTGCGCAGATCGAGAAAAGAGACCGGTAGCTCGGCGCCGTGCCAGGGAACAGCGCGAAAGGCCTGTCAAGAAACTTGACACCTAACCGACGTACTTGAACGTAACTAACTGGTAGGCAAGCTATTCTGGCATATGACCGAAAATGAGCGATGTCAAGAAACATGACAGGCATCTTGGCCGGGACCGCAGATGTGACGCTGCCGTTCGCCGGTTCTTGCATTTCCCCAGTCTTCGCACTACTTTTTGCCGTGCGGCCGTTGCGAGGACGGGAAACCAGGGCCGCGGACACTGCCCATGGCGATTCGATGAACAACTCCAACTCGGCGCGCCCCGTCAGGAACGCGCTCTTCGTCTTTCTTCTGCTGGCTTCCGGGTTCTGCGGCATTTCGTACGAAATCCTGTACGGGCGGATCCTGGGCAATCTGATTGGCGACCAGTTCGCGGTGAGCGCTTCAGTGTTGCTCACGTTCCTGCTGGGCATAGGATTTGGGACCTTGTACGCGCACCGACTGTGGCGGCACCTTTGGGCGGTCGAGGCGGGGATCGGTGTCTGCGGCGTGGCGTTTGCGCTGGGGACGCGGGCGCTGGACTCGTTCTTGTACGCGGCGGGCGGATGGTTCGGGCACAGCCTGGGCGCGAGCGTGGCGATGTGTCTGTTGTTATTGAGCGCCCCGTCGTTTCTGATCGGGTGCAGTCTGCCGCTCTTCGCGGGCTACTTGAGCCGGGTGAATACGGAGCGCGTCTTCTCTCTCGCGTACACCATCTACAACTTCGGCGCGGCGGTGACGGCGCTGCTGATCGAGTACTGGTTGCTGCGGTGCCTGGGAATTCGGGCCACGGTGCTGGCGATCGCGGCCATCAATGTCGTCGTCGCGCTGGCTCTGCGGTTCGGGTTTTCCGACCTGCGCCAGTCCGCGCCCCCGCCGACTGCGCCGGTGCGCTTTCCGAAGCATCATCTCGTCGCGCTGGCGCTGGCGAGTGTGGCGTCGGCGATCTTCCAATTGCTGATGGTCAAGATGGCGGAATGCGTGATGGGGCCGTTCCGCGAAACCTTTGCGCTGGTGCTGGCGGTGGTGTTTCTGGGGCTTGCGGTCGGCTCGGCGGTGACGGGGCGGTGGCGGATTGGGTTTCCGGCCTTGCTGCTGGCCAATCTCGTCGGGCTGGTGTGGCTGCTGGGCGGGTTCGGGTGGATGGCGCGCTCCTACGCGGAGTTGTACCCGTCGGCGGTGGAAAGTTATTTCGCCTCTGTCTTGCTGAAGTTTGGGGCTATCGTGGCGGCGATGGGGCTGCCCGCGGCGACGTTTGGCGCGACGATTCCGGCGCTGTTGCGGGAGCAGGAAAACGTGGCGCGCGAGTCCGGGCAACTGCTGTTCGTGTCATCGGTGGCCAACGCGTTCGGATTCCTCCTGATGGCGTTCGTGCTGCACCGATTCCTGGACTACGGGGTCTTGGTGGTGGTCATCGCGGCGCTCGTATCCGTGAGCGCGCTCGTGTTCTGGAAGTTCCGGCCCGCGTATGTGGCCGCGGCGTTGGTGGCGATGGCGCTGATGGCCGGGTTGCACCGAATGAGGTGGGACGAAAACCTGCTCTATCTGGGGCACACGGCCTTTCACTCGACCGAGGAGTTGAAGCGGGCGCGCGGGCGGATGCTCTTTCCCGACAAGTTCAAGGGGTACCAGGACACGTTCGCGATCAACTGGGTGGGCGGCAGCCCGTATTTCTTCATCAACGGCTTCATCAGCTTCCGCCTGGATTCGCCCTACGAGAAGCTCGTCGGCGCCTACGCGTCGCTGTACGCGCCGCGCACCGACAAGGCGCTGGTCCTCGGGCTGGGGAGCGGTGCGACCGGCGGGGCGGTCAGCCTGCTCTTCGACCGCGTCGATGCGGTCGAGATCAATCCCGTCGTCGTCCAGAACCTGTACCGGATGAAGGATTGGAACTTCGACATCGAGTCGCGCCGGCCGCACGTGAACATCGTTGTGGACGACGCGATTCACTACACCAAGGCTTCGCGGGAGACATACTCGCTGATCGTCAACACCGTGACGACACCGTTGTACTTCAGCTCGTCGAAGCTCTACACGCACGACTTCTTCGAGTCGGTGCAGCAGCGGCTGACGCCCGACGGGGTGTACATGACGTGGGTGGATTCCCGCGTGGGCGACAACGGACTGAACATCATTCTGAAGACGTTGCAGCAGTCCTTCAGCAACTGTTCGATCGCCTGCATTCAGTCCACCTACTACCTGCTTCTCTGCGCGCGGCAGCCGCTCACGGTGCGGAACGCCAAGTTGGTGGCCGAGAATCGGTTGCTGACGGATTTCTTGTGGAAAGAAAACGGCCTGCGTACGGACTGGATGCCGTACGCGCTGCTCACGACGCGGGCCTACGACGTGGTGCAAGGGATCGACGCCCCGGTCAACACGCTGGATTTCCCGGCGCTGGAATTCGAGATCGCGCGCCTGCGCAAACGCGGGATCGACGACTTCAAGCGTCGCATTCAGGAGCACATGGACATCACGCAAGTCGAGTCTGCCCTGGCGCCCACCATGGCGTTCGACGCGGTCGATTTCACCATCTACAACGAGGTCCTGCATGGGCCATCCGCGATTTCGCGGCGCTGGAAGGAACTGGCGGCGGAAGAGACGCAGGGGTTCGAGGCGCGGTTCAAGGTGGGAAAGGCCCGGTACCTCGCGGCGCGCGCCGACTCCGCGAACGCCGCCGACGCGTATCACGAGGCAGGCATGGAGGCGATGCGCGCCGGCCAGGACAGGGCCGCTATCGAGGAATTCGGCAAGGCGCTCGAACTCAACCCGAAGCGGAACAATGCGCATTTCAACCTTGGATCCTGCTACGAGCGGTTGGGTAAGTTCGAGCAGGCGTTGGCAGAGTATGGCCAGGAACGGGCGGTCGATCCCACCGATGGGGACGTGCCGTATCGGCTGGGACGCGTCTACTCCAAGATGGGCCGCTACCGCGCCGCGGCGGATGCGCTGGACCAGGCCATTGCCATCAGCCCGGCGGAGGGCGCCGCCTACTACTACCGCGGACTGGCGGCCGCGGCGCTGGGCGACATGGACAGGGCCAAAGCCAATCTCGAACAGGCGAGGCGCCTCAAGTATGACTCGGATGCCGTGAGTCGGGCCCTGGAAGACGTGCGTTCGCGGCGCGGCAGCGGCAGGTAACCGCGGGACCGCTCTTGATGCGTCGGGTGGCTCGGCGCGTCCCGCGCCGAAGCGGGGTGCTCAGGCCGGTCTCCGGCCGAGGATCTCGGTCCGGGACGGACCCGAGCACCCTGCCGCGGTCCCGGCGGCCCCGCGCCACTGCCCGCTCCGCGGACCATCCGGCGCGGCGAGCCACGACGAACAGGTGCATTCTGTCACCCAGGGCCCGGCCCCTGCCCTCTCCCATGAAACTGAAGGAGTCCAGAGCCCGCGAGGACGCGGGCGCTCCAGGGTCTGGCACGGGGTCTGACTTGGAGCGCCCGCGTCCTCGCGGGCTCTGGAAGCGTCGTTGCCAGTTTCACTTTGGTATGACCGGGCGGTCTGCCGCCCGGGATGCGCGGATGCCTTGCCCGCACAAGTCGGGAAAAAGAGGGGGTCCCGTGCCGGCAGCCTCTTCCGGCGACGGGACCCCGGAGGACGGACCTTTAAGAGGGGATCCCGTGCCGGCAGCCTCTTCCGGCGACGGGATCCCGGAGGACGGACCTTTAAGAGGGGATCCCGTGCCGGCAGCCTCTTCCGGCGACGGGATCCCGGAGGACGGACCATCAGTTCTTCTTCACTCTCCCCGGTGGGGTCCGCAGTTTCTGGATCAGGGCGGCGGTCATGTTTTCGTGGTCGTCCCTGGCCTGTGCGAATGTGTCGCTCTTTTTGTCCAGGGGGACCGTGGTGCCGTTGTTCAGCCGGATCTGGTCCATGGTCTTCTGGACACCGGTCATGCCTTCCAAGGTCTTGGCAATGTCTTCATAATACTCGGCCATGGCCTGGTAGCGGCGTGCCGTGGGTTCGGGGGTCTTGTCCGTGATCTTGGCGCGCCACTCGGTGGCGTAGCCCGTGTAGGTCTGGACGTACTGCTGGTAGAACTGCCACGGCATCTTTGCCCCTTGCAGGCGGGTGACGAGGTCGCGGGTGACATCGTCCGGGGTCAAGGTTTTGACCTGGGGCGCAGGGGCGGCTTTCGCCGTCTCGGGTTTCGCCGCGGGTGCGGCGCCGGTCCAAGGCGCCGCAAAGGCGGCTGCCAGCGTCAGGACCGCTGGCAGCCGCAGAGCGTTTCTGGTGAGGTGGTTCTTCATGGTCTCTGTGCTCTCCCTCTCTCCCTGACTTTGTTACTCCGTGAGATACTCGATGCGCTCGACCTTTATCCGGTTCGAGAACGCGTCACGGTACACCACGATCTGCATCTTCTGCTCGGCCAGGATGCGGTCGATGTACTTGTCCACCGTGCCGTCAGGGTTCTGTTTCACATCCATCTGGTCGTAGGCGGCCACGCGCGGCGTGGTCTCGCCCAGGGTCGTGTACGGGATCCCGGCGATGTCCTTGACGGCCTGGGCGCAGGCGATGACGGTGAAGTAGTTCTGGCGGCAGGTGATCAGTTCGGCGACCTTGCCGACCGCGTCTTCCTCAGCCCAGTCATTGCCCTTGCTCGAACCGCCCACGCCATTGATCGCGAACACCTGGCCGATGTTGGTGAACACGGTTCCAGCGGCACGCCTGCCCAGGATGGTGCTGGCGACGGTCGACGCGCTGGTGGTGGAGGCGTCGGCGAACAGGGCTTGCAGCACGGCGGGTTCCAGGGTGTTGATGTTCACTTTGCCGCGCCGCTCCAGGCCGGGTGCGGTCCGGAACACGTCGAGGATCGCGGTGTCACTGCCCTGTTCGTCGGCGGTGGAGGCCGCCCACAGGCGCACGGAACGCAGGGGTTGATAGGAGTGGATCCGGCCAATCTCGCCCAGGCGCAGGATCGGGTTGTTCTTGACCTGGATGTCGCAGTAGTCCGCGCCGGCATAGCCGCCGTACGTCAACGTGCCGACGTCTGCCGTGAGGGCTTCCGCGGTGGCGGCAACCTGGGTCCTGTCTGCCGGGCTGATGCTCCAGTACTTGAAGAAGTCCGGGTCGGTCACGGACCGGTCGTTCATCAACGGGTCGTAGGACTTGGCACTCACATACATGGACGCGTCATCGGTGGACGTGCCGCCCTGGCTCCAGTTGCAGAAGAACGAGCCGTTGCCCGGGAAGGAGTCCACCGTATTCCCGTAGTTGTCCTTCAATGTGATGCTGTCGATCTGCAGCAGGCTCACGGTGTACCAGTTCAGCGGCGGGTTCACGCTGTAGTTGAAGGCGTTCGGGACCTCGACCCAGTCGCCACAGTCGAAGTCGGCCGAGCTCATCATCGTGCCGCCGGCGACGTTGGTGGCTTGGGCCAGAGCGATCGTGCTTGTCATGGGGACTCTCTTGGTCTCGCCCGTGGCGGTATTCACTTCGGCGGTGCAGGCCACGGTGAGTGTGCCGGGTGGAGTCGTCGTGTTCGCATTGGTGCCGTACGGGAAGAAGATCTCACCCTTCAATCCGACGCGGAAGCGCAGAGCGTTGCCCTGGGCTGGGTCGGACGGCGTGGCGTTGGGCGGCGGCGCCACCGGGGGCAAGCCCGCATTCAGGATCTTCATCTCGTCCACCATGGAGACCAGGACGATCGCGTCCTGGAAGTCGGCGCCCGAGCTGGTCGGGTCAGTGGTGTGCTCGAACAGGTAGATCGCCTCGTCGTCGGCCATTTTCATCAGCCCCCCGGAGATGTAGTCCTTGACATACTCCTTGGCGCTGGCCTGGTTCTGGAAGCCCGCGACGTTCGGGACCGGCGAGTTATTGCGCAGCACGTACGTGCGGTTGAAGTCGGAAGACAGCGCCGAGTAGACCTCGCGCGACGTGGTCCAGTGCGAGTTCAGCGCGCCGCTGTAGGTCGTCCTGACTTTCTTCCAGAACTTGACCTGGACTGACACCGGCGTGTTCTCCGGGAAGGCGTCCGGGAAACTGTAGGTCCGCGGGTTGTTGTCGTCGCCCACGTTCGAGCCCACCGGCGTAGTGTAGCTGCCCCATGGCTCGTACCAGGTGCTGCCGACCTTCACCTTCACGGTGCACGGCTGGCGGTAACCCCAGTTGACCAGGTTCGACCCCAGGCACTTGACGGTCAGAAAGAACCGACCGGTCGGGACGGATGTGCCGTTCGTGATCGTGAAGTCGTAGACCGGGACCGGCGGCGGCGGGGTCGGCGTGCCGGGCACCAGGGTAATCAGGCAGACGGCATCCTGGAAGTCGGCGCCGGCCCCGCCCAGGTCGCTGGTGTGTTCGAACAGGAAGATCGACTGGTTCACGGTCATCGACATCTTGTTGTTATTGACGTAGTTGGCCACATAGTACGCGGCGTCCGTCTGGTTCTGGAACCCGGGCACGTTCGGGATGTTGTCGCCGTCGCGCAGCAGGCGGATGCGGCACTGGGCGCTGGCGTCCGTCGAGTAGGTCGTCATCTCGTTGGTCCAGTGCGAGTTCTGCGTGCCGCTCAGGGACGTACTCGTCTTCTTCCAATACTTGATGCGGATCGCGATGGAGGTCCCGGCCGCGTACTCCTTGGGGATCTCGAACGTGCGCGGGTTGGCGTCATCGCCGACATTGGCGGTGACCGCCTGCGTGGACGGGCCGAACGGTTCGTAGGTGTCCCCGCCGACGACCACCTGAACGGTGACCTTCTGGCGGTAGCCCCAGTTGACCAGGTCCGAGCCCAGCACCGTGATCGACGGCTTGAAGTTCTCCGTCGGCACGGTGGCGCCGTTGGTCAGGTCGAACGTGACCACGTCGTCGGTCGCCGGGTCGGGCGGCGGCGGGGCCACCACGGCAGTCGTGTACTGGTCAGCTTCCACCTTCAGCGCGATCTCGGACACGCCCCAGGTCTTCTCCGCGCCCTGGATGTTGAACGTGCCGGCGTACGAGCCTTCGTGGATGTTCCCGCCCGTGTCGAGGTAGGCCCGGGTCGGCACCGAATCGATGTCGGCGTAGTCCACCATGTTGGCCGCCACCTGGGCCGCGATGAACTGGCGCGCCTGCACGGTCCGCAGTGGTTCGGCGACGCTGGCCAGGGCGGTGTTCTTCCAGTCCTGGAACCACCCATCGTTGTCCACGTCCTTCAGCCAGGCACAGTCATCCGCGCCGGCCGCCGCATCATCGCCGGCCCGTGTCGCGCCGACGAACGTGTTGTAGATCTGCTCCATAGTCGGCGCGGCGGCAATGTTCAGCCGGTCCGCGTCCTCGCCCTCGTCCCAGGTCCCGTTGCCGTTCGCATCGCGCCAGAACTTCTCCACATCGCTGCTGAACGGATAGAGGTTGTTCACAATCTGGTTGAACTGGCTCTGACTCAGGTCCGGCTTCATGGCGCGCACCATGTGCGCCAGCGAGAACCAGCGCGCATCGGCGGGCATCAGGCCCACCTCGCCGCAGGTGGCCGTGTTGGGCCGGAACTTGTTGGCGTTGGCAATCCCGGCGTCGCTCAGGTTGATCTCGGTGACCGACGCGCCCGTTCTCGGCGTGCTGCGAGTGTCTTCCGTGCTGGACACGTCCACGACGGAACTCGGGTCGATCTTGCCGGAATCGTCCATGATCACATAGGAGTACCGGCCCATCAGAACGCGCCGATCCACACCGTTGATGCTTCGAGTGGAATGGATGGGGACCCAGCCGGCCGACGAGTGCAGCGGGGCGTTCGGGGTGTACTGCAACTCGCCGGAGGTCGAGGCCAGCGCGTCCTGGATCCCGGCGGTGTCCGCGCCGTTGCAGCTCGGCAGGCAGCGCCGTCCCTGCCACAGCCCGGACGCCGCGTTGAAGAAGCTGTCCGCCGGATACACCTTGCCCTGGAATTCGCTCTGCATCTGCGCTTTCACGCGCTCAATCGCTGACTCGGCCAGCAACCGCGTGCGTACCAGGTCGGCGTTCGCCCCAGCCGCCTTTCGCTCGGTCCGGCTGGCGAGAATGAACGTCAAGGCCAGCATCATCAGCACCGAAAGGAACCCCAGCGTGATCAGCAGGGTCATGCCCCGCTCGCCCGTCCGACCTGCCGTGTGCGCATTCCGCGCCCGAGTCTGTCCCCGTGTCGCTTTCATGACGCACCTCCATGCCTTTCTTTGGGTTCTGCATTCCGTCCGTTGCTATTTGAGTGTCTTGATGGCGTTGTCCGGTGCCGTCCGCCGTGTGGTGTCGATGAACGACGGTTGTCCTGATGCAGGCCGTATGCCAACCGCTTGCGAAGGGCACAAATTTCGGGCCGTCGAGAAGCCGACGCTGGGGAAAAAAAAGCGAAACCGGCGATCGAGTGCCGGATGTGCGCCAGTGGCAAGGGCTGTCAAGGAACTTGACAGCTATGCCGATAGTATAGTCGTAACATATTCACTATAAATGTATTGAGTAATGTGACGTGAGTTGGACGCTGTCACTGAACTTGACAGGCCTTGGGAGCACGGAGCACGGAGCACGGAGTCAAGGAGGTGGAGGCTGGATTGCACACGGCGGTCCACCGCCATCTCTGTGAAAATCCTCAGAATGGTACGGTCCCGCCGTGGACGACCACGATACGCCCATTCGTAGTGGGCGCGCAGCGTGCGGAACGGAGTGGCGCGCCAAGAGCCCATCCGGCATGTTGCAGCGGCGTGGCGCGGGGATGGTGTCTTGCCCGGCGGACTGCCGCCGGGACTGCGACGCCACTACGAGCGGCGTCGTTTCCGAGGCCTGCCCTTGTGAGGACGCCCGTTTCCAGGCGGGTTGGGGCAGGAACTGAGTCGGCGCGTGGAGGCGCGGAGCGGAAGGCCGAGGGGAGAGTTCGGGATGCCCCCCCCCGACACCCGACACTCGGCCCCCGCTTGCCACGGCGCAGCTTCTGAGCGAAGCCGGGTCCCGCGGCGTGCGGAGCACTCAGGCCTGCGGCGGGGCCTGGCGGGCGCGGAGCGCTTGGCAGTAGCGGTTCATGGTCTGCCGCGAGACGCCCAGGATGGCTGCTGCTGCGCCTTGGTTGTTGTTGGCGCGGCGCAGCGCCTCCTCGACGAGGAGCAGGTTGGCTTCGTCCAGGGTGGGGAGCTTCTCCGAAGAGAAGGCGAGGGGCGTTCCCGGATCTGTCAGGACCGGTGTCGTGCCGGCGGGAACGGGGCACAGGGTCTGCTCCGCGATGTGCTCGGTGAACGAGCTGAGAGACAGGACGCCGGATGGGTGCCGGCTGACCGCGTTATGGACCATCGCCTTGAGCTCGCGGACGTTCCCGGGGAAATGGTACGTGGCGAGGTGCACCAGCAACTCCTTGGGGGGCGTGGGTTTCGTCTTGTTCAGTTCCCGTGCCGCTTCTTCGAGGAAGTGATGGATCAGCAGCGGCAGGTCATCCCTGCGTTCGCGCAGGGGCGGGATCCGGATCTGGTGCGCCATCAGGCGGTAGTAGAGGTCCTGGCGGAAGTCGCCCGCTTCGAGCAACCGCCGGATGTCGCGGTTGGTGGCCACCAGGACCCGTGCGTCGGAGTGCTTTGGCGTATCGGAACCCAGCGGCCGGTACTCCTTCTCCTGCAGGAAGCGCAGCAGCTTCACCTGCGACGCCACGGTCAGGTCGCCGATCTCATCGAGGAACAAGGTTCCGCCTGCGGCTTTCTCGACCAGGCCGGGGCGCGGGTCGCTGGCGCCGGTATAGGCGCCTTTCACGTGGCCGAACAGGGTGTCGGCGAACATGTTGTCGTCGAGTCCTGCCGCGTTGACCGGCACGAACGTGCCCGCCCGGGCGCTGGCGGCATGGATCGCCTGCGCAAACAGTTCCTTGCCTGTTCCCGTCTCTCCCAGAATGAGCACCGGCTCGCTGGACGGCGCGATCGACTCGACGTATAGAAACAGCGAGCGGACTTGGGCGTCATTGGTCAGGATCCGGGCAAAGGCCTCCGGATGGTCCAGGGTGTTGGTGTGGAAATGCCGCTTCAGGTCCGCGTTTTCGCGCTTCAGCTCCCGCACCTGGATGGCACGTTCGATCGTGGTCACGAACCGCCGCGGTTCGACGGGCTTGACCAGGTAGTCGAAGGCGCCGTTCTTCATGCAGTCCACGGCCATGTCCAACTCGGTGTCCGCGGTCACGACGATCACCGGCACGTCGGCGAACATGCCCACCAGTTTGGGCAGCAGTTCCTGTCCGGACAGGTGCGGCATGGACAGGTCCAGGATCACCACCTCGACCTCGCGGGCAGCGAACAACCCGAGCACGTGCCGGCTCTCTGAACAGCACAGGATGTTGTTGATCCCGTTGTTGCGCAGCAGGTTGTTGTAGCTCTGCAGGATGAACTCCTCGTCGTCGACGAGCAGTACCGGACGCGCCGGGTAGGTTTCAGGAACGAGCATCGCCGAGTCTCCCGTCATCGAATCAACGTTCTCACGTCACTACTCAGGTAGACAGGAGTCAGAATTCAGGAGTCAGAATGGGGACGCCAGTAGCGACAGTCGTGGACTCAGAAGACGCTGTTGCTGCCGATTTGCCGCTGCTAATCAAGCCGTTCCGCACGTTACTGGACGCTGTTGCGCTTTCCATTCTGAATTCTGACTCCTGGCTTCTGACTACCTGAGTGGTTACGTTCTCACAACGTACCGACCTGGGCGCACAAGTCCAGCCTCGCGGAAGTACGGCCGCGGTGGCTCGGCGCGCCTGCCTGTGCGCCGCACGCAGACAGGTCCCGCGCCGAAGCAGGGTGTGCCGGCCGGCTCTGTCCGGCGAAGCTGCTCGCGCGAAGACGGATCCCCGGCCGAGGGCCCCGGTTCGGGACGAACCGGCGCACCGCGCTGCGGTCCCAGAGGTCCCGCGCCACTGTCGTTCAGCGCGTGATCCCCTGCCGCAGGCCAAGACAAACGGGCGTGCATCCAAATCTCCTCACCCCATTGCCGCCGGTGTGCTGCCCGCCGCCGGCAGGACCAGTGTCGCCGTGGTTCCCTTGCCCAGAGTCGAGGCAAACTCCAGCCGCCCCCCGTGCGCTTTGACGATCGCGGCGGTCACCGACAGCCCCAGCCCGGTTCCGCCTTCCGTGCGGCGCGTGGTAAAGAACGGATTCGTGATCTGCGGCAGGTCCTCCGGCCGAATGCCCCTGCCCTCGTCGCGCACCTCAATCTTCACGCACCCAGTGGTCGCGTCGCTGGACGTGGTGACGAAAACGCCCTGGTCGCAGGCGCTCAGGGCCTGACAGGAGTTCTGGACCAGGTTGATGACCACTTGCTCGAGCCGCTGCGCATTGCCGCGTACCGGCGGCGGCCCATCCGCCAGTCGGACGACGAGCTTTCGGGTCGCCCTGCGTGTCTGGTGCTGAAGCAGGGACAGGGCCGACTGCACGACCCCGTTCACGTCGACGGCGGCGGCGAACTCGCCCGGGTCCTGGCGTGCGAAATTCTTCAGATCGTTGACCAGGCTGGCAATGCGTCGTGCCCCGACCTCGATTCCCGCCAGCGTTTTCGGAATCTCGTCCCGGAGTTCGGAGTACCGGCGATTGCCGATGGCGAAATCCCCCTCGCGCCGATACCGCTCCTCCAGGAACGGGGTCAGGTTCTCGTTCCAGTGCTGCAACGCGTCCGCATTCAGCAGGATCACGCTGTTCGGGTTGCTGATCTCGTGGCTGACGCCCGAGACCAGCGTCCCCAGGGCCACCATTTTGTCGGCCTGAATCATGGCCTGGCGCTGCTGTTCGGCTTCCGTCTGCGCCTTGTCCAGCGCCTGCAGCATGTCGTTGATCGCGTCGGCCAACTGCGAGAACTCCTCCGAACCGTGCTCGCGGACACGGGCCTTGGGACTGCGCGCCGTCGTCACGTCCCGGATTCCGCCCTGCAGTTGCGCCATGGCTTGGGACAGGCCGCCGATCACGTGTCGGTCCAGCAGCCAGGCCATCGTCAAGGTCAGCACCACGACGGCGAACAGCAGCCACCCGGCGATGAATTGGATGCTGCGCATGGCTTGGCGGTGAAACTCTCGCTCCGTGCGCACGGAGAGCATCAGCGCCGGCCGGCCGTACAGGTCCGTGAGGAACGTCATGCCGCAGATGGTGCCGTCGTCGCTGGGGGCGACGATCAGACGCGAACCCTCCAGTATCTTGGCCCGTGCCTCCTGGAGTTCTCGCGGCATGTGCGGGTGGCGCCAGGGACAGAGGGTGAACGAGAGGTGGATCTTGTCCGACAAACGTCGCACTTGCTTCTCGTCGAGAAATTTGGCCATGATGAGCGTACCCCGGATGGGGCCGGCCCCTGCGCTGGTCAGGATCGGCCGGGAAGAGACCAGCAGCGGCATCTCCGGAATGACCAGGAAACCGCTCCGGGAACTGGTCGGGACCGGGTGCGTGATCAGGCCGCTGCCGGGCAGCAGGTGGCTCGCAAACCCTTCGGGCATCGGCTGCAAATCGTCCCCGTCCGGATCGTAGCTCTTGGCAAACACGATCTGGCCGCTGGAGTTAACGAAAACGATCAGGTTGACCCCGAGCTGACGGAACGTGCTCACCACCAAGTTGCTCTTGACAAACTCCTCGTCGGGCGTTTCCACGAAGCGGTAGGCATCGTCCCACGTGGCCCAGTCGGAGGTGATCCGGTCGAGGAAGTCGATGTCCAGGGACAGCACGTCGACCACGCGCTGCACGTGCTGCTCGATAACGCGCGCCTCGACCTCGGAACTGTGGCGCAGCACGATCTCCTTGGACGCCAAAATCAAGGCGAGGATCAACAGCGCCATCACCAAGCCAACGACCAGAATGAGTCTGCGGCGCAGCGGCATGAATCTCCCTCAGGTGCGTAGCGGCCGCCGTCCTCCTTGGCCGCCGTTCTTAATCTAGCGCGTATACGGCTCGCGCCAACTCCGGCCGTGATGCCCGCAAAGGCAGCCGCAAAGAGACGCAGAGGACGCAAGAGGGAATGAGGCACCGCAGATGACGCAGATATTCGCAGATGAAGAGCGGAAGGGCGATGAGGGGAAGGGGAGGCAGGTTGCTGGTGCTCGGCTGCCAGAAGTCTTCCCGCAATTCACCGAGCTGTACGGCCGGGCCGGCTCGG
>MHBL01000296.1:32200-58220 GCA_001803235.1 Lentisphaerae bacterium RIFOXYA12_64_32 | reverse complement strand
GCAGTTACGCATTCCTGAAACCTGAACACTGAAACCTGAAACCGGCGCTTGCAGGGGTTCTGCAAGCGCCTCAGGTGTCAGTCAAGGCCGTGGGCGAGTTACGTCCGATGCGTCTGACCGCCTTCCGCAAAAACCTGAAACCTCCATCAGCCCCACGCGTCCCGCAGCAGTTTGGCGGTGTCATCGAGGGCTTGGGGCACGACCCGCACATCACCGAGGACCGGCATGAAGTTGGTGTCCCCGATCCAGCGCGGCACAATGTGGCCGTGCACGTGGTCCGCCACGCCCGCACCCGCGGGCGTCCCGATGTTGAACCCGATGTTGAACCCGTGCGGGTGCAGGGTGGTGGTCATCACTTCTTTGACCCGCAGGATCAGGGCCATCACCTCGGAGAGTTCATCCGCGGTCAGGAGGCTGAGGTCGGCCACGTGGCGGTACGGCGCCACCAGGACGTGCCCGGAGTTGTAGGGAAACGTGTTGAGCAGCGCAAAGGCAAGCTTGCCGCGCGCGATGACGTGATTCGTCTCGTCGTCGCCCTTGGCCTTCGCGCACAGGAAGCAGGCGTCCTTCTTCGACCCGGTGATGTACTGGATGCGCCATGGGGCCCAAAGCGGCCGGGCATGTGCGGTCAGATCGGAACCTTTTCTGCCTTTCACGCCGTCACCTCCGGTCGCCACCGCGCCTAGACTTCCCCTACGTGGCGTAAATATGGTTCCAGGCCACGCCGCTTTTCAAGGGCGACAGTGAAAAACCCGCCTGCGGTGGGTATATTGGCGCGCATCTGTCTTGCGGTATGAAGTTCAGCACCGAATTTCCAGTTTCGAGGAAACTCGCATGGCGCAGAAACTCCTGCTGGGTGACGAGGCGGTGGCACAGGCCGCCCTGGACGCGGGGATTGTGGGCTGTTACGCCTATCCGGGGACGCCGTCGACGGAGATCATGGAGTACATCCAGGGCTCGGCCGAGGCGCGCGAGCGGCGGGTCCACTCCCAGTGGTCCACCAACGAAAAGAGTGCCATGGAAGAAGCGCTCGGCGTTTCTTACTGCGGCCGCCGCGCCCTGGTCTGCATGAAGCACGTCGGGCTGAACGTGGCCTCCGACGGGTTTGTGAACTCCGCCATCACGGGAACGGAAGGCGGGTTGGTGGTCACGGTCGCCGACGATCCGTCGATGCACTCGTCGCAGAACGAGCAGGACTCGCGGTTTTATGCGCAGTTCGCACTCGTCCCCTGCTTCGAGCCGTCGAACCAGCAGGAAGCCTACGACATGGTCGGTGTGGCCATGGACATGTCCGAGGAACTCAAGGTCCCGGTCATGCTGCGCATCGTCACCCGCATGGCGCATTCGCGCGCCAACATCGCCACCGGCGCCACGCGGCCCGCGGCGCCGGTGCGAATTCCGCAGGACCTGTCGCGCTTCGTGCTGCTCCCGGTCAACGCCCGCAAAGGCTATGCCCGGCTGGTCGAGAAGCAGCCCGAGTTCCTGAAGCGCGCCGAGGACTCCCGCTTCAACCGGCTCATCGCCGGCCCCGACCGCTCGCTGGGGATCATCGCCGCCGGCATCGGGTTCAACTATCTCATGGAAACGTTCGGCGGCGAGCCCTGCCCGCACCCGGTGCTGAAAGTGTCACAGTACCCCCTGCCGAGGAAGCAGTTGCTGCAGCTCTTCGACCAGTGCCAGAAGGTTCTGGTCATCGAGGATGGCGCCCCGTTCATCGAAGGTATGCTGCACGGACCCATGGGCCCGTCCGACCGCGTTCTGGGCCGGTTGACCGGGCAGTTGCCGCGCATGGGCGAACTGACCCCGGACGTTGTGGCCAAGGCGCTCGGCAAGGAGGCCAAGGCCGGACCGCCGGCGTCCTCGCTGTTGCGCCCGCGCCCGCCGCGGCTGTGCGACGGCTGTCCGCACGCCAGTTCCTACGAGGCGATCCTGGAAGCCGTCAAGGACGCAGGCCCTGGCCACGTTTTCTCGGACATCGGCTGCTATACGCTGGGGGCCCTGCCACCCTACAACGCCATCAATTCCTGCGTCGACATGGGCGCCTCCATCTCCATGGCCAAGGGCGCGGCGGACGCCGGGCTGCGGCCGGCGATTGCCGTTATCGGCGACTCGACCTTCACCCACTCGGGCATGACGCCGCTGCTCGACGCCGTGTTGGAGAACAGCCCGATCACCGTGATTGTGCTCGATAACGGCACGACCGGCATGACCGGTGGCCAGGTGTCGGCGGCGACCGGACGGCTGGAGAACATTGCCGCCGGGCTGGGCGTGCCGAAGGAGCACATCCGCGTTTTCGAGGCGTTGCCGAAGAACCACGCGCAGAACGTGCAGGCCTTGAAGGAAGAGATCGTCCACGAAGGCGTCTCGTTCGTCATCGCCCGGCGTGAATGCATCCAGACGGCGCGCAAGGCGAAGTAGACGCAGGGGGTTCAGGGTTCCAAGGTTCAGAGGTTCAAGGTTGGGGAAAGCTGGGAGTTCACAGACCGAGGACCGGTTGCCCCGTCCCTCGACACCCGACACCCGACACTCGCGTGCCACGGCGTCTTGTCACGCCGTAGTGCCCGGACGAAGGCGGAAGCCTCTGAGCGAAGCCGGAACCCGCGTCCCGGAGTTCGGAGATCGTCTCAACAGACAGGCGTTAACCCATGAAGAACGACATCGTGCTAGCTGGGGTCGGCGGCCAGGGGATTCTGACCATTGCGGCCATTGTGGGGCGCGCGGCGGTCGGTCGGGGACTGAACGTCAAGCAGTCCGAAGTGCACGGCATGGCGCAGCGCGGGGGCTCGGTCTCGTCGCATCTGCGGCTCTCCAGCGACACGATCTGGTCCGACCTGATCCCGCTCGGCGGCGCGGATGTGCTCCTGTCCGTCGAGCCGCTTGAGGCGTTGCGGCACATGGCGCAGTTGGCGCCGAACGGTGTCCTGCTGGCGACCGACGTGCCGATCACCAACATTGGCGACTACCCCGATCTGGAGGCGATCAAAGCGGAGATCCGCCGTTACCCGAGGCAGGTGCTGATCAACGCCGACCAGATGGCGAAAGACGCGGGCTCGATCCGTGCCATGAACATGGTCATGCTCGGCGCGCTGTCCTGTTTCCTCGACCTGCCCGTTGATACGCTGACCGGCACAATCCAGGACGTGTTCGCGCGCAAGGGCGACAAGGTCGTCGAGGTCAATCTCAAGGCCTTTGCTGCCGGCCGCGCCGCCGGCCAGACCGTGGAGCGGTGAGGGAGCGGGCGCACGACCCGCCGCGGAACGCACCGAAAGCCGGCGAGACGCCGGCGCTCCAGGGAGGGTGCGTCACTGGCGCCACCGCTACTCTCTGTGCTTCCGGAACTCGGCCGGGCTGCGGCTCATCAGGTGCGTGAAGACGCGGGTGAAGTGGTATCGGTCGAGGAACCCAGTCTCCTGCGCGATCGCCTCGATCTTCCGGTCGCTGAAGTGCAGCAGGAGCGCCGCTTTCTCGACCCGCCGCTGCCGCGAGTACTTCTGCGGCGAGACGCCGGCCTGGCCAGTGAACAGGCGCACGAACGCGTTCGGCGTCATGCCCACCGCCTCGGCGAGCTCCGCGTTGCACGTGAGCCGGGACGTGTCCTTGTCCAGAATGTCCATGGCCCGTTCCACGCGCGGGTCGCACCGCTGATCGCGGGCGAAATCGTCCGGGGCCAGCAGCAGCAGGCTGTCGAACACCAGGGAGTAGGCGAGCAGGTCGATCCGGCGCGAATCGCCTGCGGACTCCGCAAGCAGCGCGTACAAGCGCCGAAGCTTGTCCTCGAGCGCCACCGTGACGGGGAACGCGTAGAGACGCGGAATGACCCGGCTGAACGGACTGCCGGCCCGGAAATGCACGAACAAGTGTGAGAACGGCGTCTCCGACCGCGTCGAGAACCGGGTCCCGCCCGGGATCAGGACCAGCGTCGCGGGCGTCATTCGTGTTTCTCGCCCGCCGGCCATGAGCACCGCGCCGGCACAGCCGTTCCAGTAGAGCCGCCAATACGGCGCCATCACGTCCCGGAACTCCCAGTCCCGGATCTCGCCGCGGCAATCGCAGCACAGGATGTCGAGGTCCGGACGCGGGCAGGCGGTTGGGTTCACGGGGAGTCTCCTGCAACTGCGAAAGGCGCGAAACACGCGAAAAACGACAGCCTGGGGCTCGGCGCGTCGCGCGCCGAAGCGAAGCCCCAGTGGCTCGGACCGTCTCGGGCCGAAGCAGGGTACTCGGACCGGTCTCCGGCCGAGGATCTCGGTCCGGGACGGACCCGAGCAACCCTGCCGCGGTCCCGGAGGTCCCGCGCCACTGCCTGCGCCCCGGCTGGCGTGGATTCCGAACGCCGCTTTGATAGGAATATACACACTATTCTGCAGGATTGTCCATTTAAGGAGTGTTACTTTGCGAGTATAATATCTACATTGATCGGATGAGTGTGACGTCAAACAAGGAGTGGCGCAATATGTCAGCGAAACTGAACGAGCAAGTCTGGGTGTGGGGTGGGCCGACCGCGCAGTGGGGCGGGTCCATGGACGACGACTGCCTGCTGAAGGGCGGGCGGTTCTTCGGCGTTCGCAACGTGCTGTACGTCTACGGGCCGCACACCGACACCATGCTGTCGGTGCTGAAACCGTTCGAGAAGGTCGTCTGCCAGATCGGGTCGAACTGCCGCAACCCCGAGGCGGTGCAGCCGGACACGGTCAAGGAAGCGGAGCAGCTCAGCGCGCTGTCATTGCGGTACCCGAACATTGTCGGCGCAGTCATCGACGACTTCGACACCGGGTCGGAGAAGTTTTCCGCCACAAAGATGGCGGCGTTGCAGAAGGCGCTGCGCTCGCACAACCCGTCGCTGAAGCTGCACGTGGTCACGTACACGTTTCGCCAGCACGAGGGCTATGAGGACCTGCTGCCGTACATCGACGTGGTGACTATGTGGGTGTGGAAACAGTGCGATATTGCCGAGGTCGACGCGGGGCTGAAGCGGATCCGCAGCGAGTTCCCGGGCAAGCCGGTGTACATGGGCGTGTTCCTGCACGACTACGGCGAGACGAAAGCAGGCACACGGATCGAACGGTTGAACTTCCAGCTCGACAAGGGTCGCGCCTATCTCGCCGACGGTCTGTTGCAGGGAATGATCATTCTGGGTGACCGCGAGATTGCGAAAGAGCCGGCGCAGGCGAAGTTTGTCCGGGATTACCTGGCGCAGCATTTTGCGGCGCGCGCAACCTGACCTCGTTGCCCGGCGGTTTCGGGAACGGGCAGGGGCACGGGCACGGAAACGGAAAGAGGATCCACAAATGACGAAACTTCGCGACAACTTCTGGCTGTGGGGGCAGAACCCGGGCAGCCACCATCACCCGCCGGACAATCCGTACAACCTGCCGGGCACGAACCTGATGGACTCCGCGGCAGGCGGCAAGTTCTTCGGGATCCCGAACTGCTGCCGGGTCGCAATGACGGCCGGGCCGGAGCCGCCGTTCGATGCCGAGGCGGAGAAGCTCAAGGACTTCAGGCAGGTCGTGTGGTCGGCGGTCGGGGCCGGCGGCGTGACCCGGAACAGCGACGACAAGAGCGACCTGGATGAGGTCCTGCGCCAGGCTGCGATGCACGCGAATGTGACCGGGGCCGTGCTCGACGACTTCTTCGCCTCGGTCGAAGGGTTCAAGAGCAGCGGCAAGATCGCGCGTCATTCCCTCGGCAGCATCACGTCCATGCGCGATCGGCTGCACGGCTTCCCGGGGCGGAAACTGGACCTGTGGATGGTCTGGTACACGTATCAGCTGGATTTCCGTGTCGCCGACTACATCTCGCTCTGCGACGTCGTCACCCTGTGGACGTGGAAAGGCTCGGACCTGGCCCGCCTGGAGGAGAACCTCGCGAAGCTCGTCACCAACACGCCGGGAAAACGGCGCCTGGCCGGCTGCTACATGTGGAACTACGGCGAGCGCAAGCCATTGTCGATGAAAGAGATGAAGGATCAACTTGACGTCTGCCACCGCTGGATCCGGCAGGGCGATATCGAAGGGATCGTCGTGTGCTCCAACTGCATCGCCGACATCGGCCTCGACACGGTGGAGCTGACCCGGGAATGGATTGCGGACGTGGGGGACGAGAAGATGCCGGCCGTCAGGTGACGCGTCACACAGCGGCCGGAGGCCCCCTGCCACCTGGTGTGGCAGGTGAATGGATTCATCGGGCTACATCGCCGCGCCTTGTCTCTTTCTCCCCGCCTCCCGTTCCCCCGTCCGCCGCCGGCGGACGGGGGAACGGGAGGCGGGGGGGCGCGCACACTTGGCCAGCGAAACCGATTCACCCGTGGCGCAAGGCCACGGGGGTCTCACGCATGGGCCAACACGCCGTCGTTCCACCCGCGACTCATGGCCAGACCCTTGGTAATGCGTCAGCGCCTCCCGGGCGGCGTACCGCCCGGGAGGCGCTGACGCATTACGACCCTTGACCTTCCCGGCTGGCATTCCCCCGGATTTGGTGTAGGTTCCTAAGGATTGGACGCTCAACCGTATCGGCCGAATCCGTTCTGATTCACGGGAGCTATCCGGTGGAGAAGAGACTCGGATGCGTGACCATCGTTGTGGAGCGACACCAAGCCGACGTCGCGAAGGTCAATGAACTGCTCAGCCAGTTCGGCGACGACATTCGCGGCCGGCTCGGGTTGCCCTACCCTGAACGTGGTGTCAACATCATCTGCATCGTGGTGGACGCCACCGTCGAACGCGTCAGTGCTCTCACAGGCAAGCTCGGAAAGCTTCCCGGGGTTCAGGTTCGCAGCGTCATGGCCAAGAACCCGACTGCCGGAGGCAATAGTGAGCAACCTGACTCGTAACATCCCCGCCGTTCAACCTCGTGCCGTATCCCGCCGCCGCCGCGCCCGTGTGGTCATGCCGCAGACGGCCGGCTTGGTGGATTTCATCCCCGCCGCCCGCATTGAGGCGCTGCTGCAGCGCCCGCCCGCCACCCCTGCCGAGCTCGACGCCGTGCTCGCCAAGTCCCTGGCCAAGCAGCGCCTGGAACTGGACGAGATGGCCGTGCTGCTCTCGGTCACCGACCCGGCGCAGCTCGAGCGCATCTTCGCCGCCGCGCGCGAGCTGAAAAAGACGGTCTACGGCAACCGCATCGTGCTGTTCGCGCCGCTGTACATCGGCAACAAGTGCATCAACAGTTGCCGGTTCTGCGGCTTCCGCCAGGAGAACACCACCGGCTCGATCCGGCGCACGCTGAAGATCGAGGAACTGCGCGCCGAGCTGACGGCCTTGGAGAACAAGGGCCACAAACGCCTGATCCTGGTCTTCGGCGAACACCCGGACTACGACCCGGATTTCATGGCCGAGTGCGTCCGCACCTGCTACCAGACCAAGGTCGGACACGGCGAAATCCGGCGCGTGAACATCAACGCTGCGCCGCTCGATGTCGAGGGCTACCGCAAGCTCAAGGCGGTCGGCATCGGCACGTACCAGATCTTCCAGGAGAGCTACCACCGCCCCACCTACGCCAGCATGTGCCCCAAGGGGCCGAAGTCCGACTTCCTCTGGCGGCTCTACGGTCTGGACCGCGCCCAGGAGGCCGGCTGCGACGACGTCGGCATCGGCGCCCTGCTCGGGCTCTACGACTGGCGCTTCGAGGCGCTTGGGCTGCTGGCGCACACGGTCCATCTCGAAGAGCGCTTCCACGTCGGGCCGCACACCATTTCGTTCCCGCGCCTCAAGGTCGCCAGCAACGTGGACATCGACCGCCGCTGGGAGGTCTCCGACGCGGACTTCAAGCGCCTGATCGCCATCCTGCGCCTGTCCGTGCCCTACACCGGTATGATCCTGACGGCGCGCGAATCTCCCGAAGTCCGCCGCGAACTGATCCAGTTCGGCTGTTCCCAGATCGACGCCGGCACGCGCATCGAGCTGGGCGGCTACAGCGACGCCGAGCGCCAGGACCAGGACCTGCGGCGCGAACAGTTCAAGATCGGCGACGCGCGGCCGCTCGACGAGGTCGTCGCCGAACTCCTCGATGCGGGAGAGATCCCGTCCTACTGCACCGCCTGCTACCGCCGTGGCCGCACCGGCGAGCACTTCATGGAGTTTGCCATCCCCGGCTTCATCAAGCGCTTCTGCACCCCGAACGCGCTGTTGACGTTGAAGGAGTACCTGGTCGATTACGCGTCGCCCGGGACCCGCGTCAAGGGCGAGCGACTCATGGCGGCCGAGCTCACGAAAATGCCCGAATCGGAACAGAAGGCCGAACTCCTGACCCGGATCGCTGCCGTCGAACGCGGCGACCGCGACCTGTTCTTCTGAGCCGCGGAGCTTGCGGACTGCGCAGCCGGCGATCCGAGAGGTGCCATTCGCCGCTCCCGCCACTTTGACCAGCAACCCCACCCTCCACCCGCCACTCGCGTGTCACTCTGCGCCGCCGCCCGGCTCGTCCGGGCGGCGGCGCAGGATGGCGCGCGAGTAACATGGGAGTCGCGGGTGGAGGGTTGGGGGTGGCTGCCCAAAGTGGCGGGACCGGCCCGGTCCCGCGGGTGTCGGAGCGAGCCGCTCCGACCACTCTAGGCGCCAGCCCCGGTCAACCGTCGACCTTATCTCCACCCGCGACTGACGCATTACCCCGGCTCCGGGGGAAGAGTTGACACTGCCCTGCCGCGGGAGTAGGGTTTGCGCGTCCGGCAATTCCGCAGACGTATCCGTCATCAACCCCGGAGAGACTCACCATGGTGACCCTAAAAACGACGATGGGCGACATTGAGATCGAACTGAACGAGAAGGCGGCGCCGATTTCGGCCAAGAACTTCCTCCAGTACGTCGCGGCCGGCCATTACAAAGGCACGATCTTCCACCGGGTCATCGACGGTTTCATGATCCAGGGTGGCGGCTTCGACACGTCCTTCAAGCAGCTTCCCGTCAAGGCTGCCATCAAGAATGAAGCTGGCAACGGCCTGAAGAACGTCAAGGGCACCCTTGCCATGGCCCGCACGTCCGACGTCAACAGCGCCACCTGTCAGTTCTTTGTAAACCTGATTGACAATGACTTCCTGAACCACCGCGACGACAGTACGCAGGGGTTCGGGTACTGCGTGTTCGGCAAGGTCTCCAAAGGCATGGACGTGGTCGACAAGATCGCCAAGGTCAAGACCGGCTCCAAGGGCATGCACGCCAACGTTCCGGTCGAGAATGTGGTCATCACCGACGCCGTTCAGACCGCCTGAGACCCGGCGTAAGTTATCCCCGCGTGCCGCCGCGAGCATCTCACGCCGGGAAGAGCTCGCGGATGGCCGCGAGCGTGGCGTCGACAAGCTCGCGCCCGCCTTCCGGCCCGACCGGGGCCACGACCGGGTGTGCGCCGTAGTGGCCGCCGCGCACGGCCCGTTCCGTGGGAAGGTACAGGCCGGTTCCGGCCGCCAACTGGACGACCATTGTTTGCGCGGCCGGGCTGCGCGCCTTGATCTGCAACCCCAAATCCTGGTAGAGCTCGAACGGGTTGGTGGCCAATGCGAGGTCGCCCAGGCGCAACACGTGCAACTCGGCCTGGAACGTCGGCATCGGCTCGCCGCGGTCGAACCGCGCCACCACCTCACCCAGCATCTTGGGCCACCACAGGTCGGGCCGGTCGCCGCGCTGGAGCGCCTCCGTGTGCGCCGTCGCGGCCCAGTCGCGCTCCTCGCGCGCGATGCGGACGTGCATCTGGCCCTGGAGCATGGCCGGCCGTTGCGGAGTGATGTCGCGTGAGGACCAACCGATTTTCAGCATGGCGTTATCCTTTTCCGCAATCGCTTCTCGTAATCGTCTTTCGATGCCGGCCACCTTGCGACGTCCAGATCGAGGAGCGATTGCGAAGACGATTGCGACAGCGACTACCTGTTTGTCATCCCTCTCTCATGCCGAGTTTGGCGATATCCCTCTGAGGAACTCCATCGCGAGCCTTGTCGTGAACGTTGTCGGCCTCGTGCGCCCCGGGGCTGGACAGGGTTGTGGTCAAGGCGTGATTCATCAGTTCCCGGATCGCCGCCGGCGGGTTCAGGGCCTCGGTCGGATGGTCGATCGGCGTCACGCGGCCGTCGCGGCCGTTACCCGGGGCCACGTGGACCGGACCGTAGCGTGCCGGCAGGCCGGTTCGGTTCAAGAACTCCGCGTACGCATCCCCGGCATTGTAATGCCAAAACTCCCAGGGGTAGGTGACGAAACCGTGCCGGCTCATCAGCGCGGTGATCTCGCGGCGGTTCGCGCTGGCCGGCGCGGAGACGAACGGCGACGCCATGGGCGTTTTCTCCGACATCTCCGGGTACGGGCCGCCGCGATCGACCTCCTCGCCGGTGTCGCGCCGCAGCACGGAGATATCCATCGCGCTCCCGGACATGTGCGTGGCGACCTTGGGGGCGTTCGCCACCAGCGCGCCAATCCGGCGGCACAGCAGGTCCACCGGCGGCGTCGCGCCCCCGCATTCCCACCGCACCTTATCGAGGATGGCAACGAAGATGGCCGCTTCCCGGCCGAGCCCACGCTGCATCTCCGCCGTGCGGTACCCGTCTTCCACTTTCAGCACCCAGCCGCGTGCGTTCATCTCCGCGGCGGCGGCGAGGAACGGCGGCACCAAGCCGGCGCGTAGGTAATAGAGGCGCGGCAGCCCGCGAACATGCGGTCGGTCGGAAAAGGTGACCTCGACACCCGCCGCCCGGACGGCATCGACCAGCGACACCACCGGCTCGCCGCATTCCCGCACGGGGTAGGTTGTGATCGCCCGCATGAACGCGTCCGCCTCGTCCAACCGCGCCGTCCAGTAGGCGCGCCGGGCGATGTCATCGGCTGATTCAGGCATGGGTGTTTGTGTCTTCACAGGCTTCGGCGTCTCCTCCGTCATGCGGCCGGCCGAGTCCTTCCCGGCGCTCAATCGCCGGTGCACACGAGGACAACGATCGAAGATAGCGCCGAGGCCGGGGACGCGCAAGGAATGAGCGCGGCACCGGGCCACCTGCCCCGCTGCCCGGACGTCCGGCGCAAAAGCCGCCGCACACTCTTGAGGTTCCTGCCGCACTCTCCTATATTCCCTTGCTTCAGTACGGGTCGCGGTTGGAAGTGACGGCCCTGCCTGTCCGTGCAACTCGAGGCGGAATGAGATCATGAGAAAGAACCTGCGTTGCGTCGCCTGCCTCGGTGTCTGTGTGCTCTTGCTGACCCTGGTCGCGAGCGGTGCGACGTCGGCCAGCGCCCGGTCCGCACCCGCCAAGCCCGCGGACCCTCAATCACGTGGCCTGCAGATGGCCAAGTCCATCTCCACCATCACGGGCGTTGCCATCTCTCCCTTGCTCGGGGTTGGCGCCGTCGGGGCGTACGACTATTTCAGCACCGCTCCCGAGATGCGCAACACGCTGCCCTGGTACGGGAACCCGGTGTTCTGGGTCCCAGCACTCCTGCTGGTCGCGGCGGTCGCCGGCAAAGATGCGTTCGGCACGGTAGTACCACCCGGCCTGAAGAAGCCTCTCGACGTCGCCGAGACGATCGAGAACAAGGTCAGCGGCCTGGTCGCCGCCGGCGCGTTCGTCCCCATGGTGGCGTCTGTCTTTCCCATGACGCTGGGCGGCGACGCGCCGACCGCGGCCGCAACGCAGAGCGTGTGCCTGGCGGGCATGGCCGCGTTCGACGGGCACGGGATCCTCAACGTTCTGACCGTTCCGCTCGCCCTGGTGGCGTACGCCCTGGTGTGGCTCGTCAGTCACACCATCAATGTCCTGATCCTCATCAGTCCGTTCGGCGTGGTGGATGCCGCTCTGAAATCGGCCCGGACGTTTCTGCTGGCGCTATTGACCGGCGTCAGCTTCATCAACCCCTGGGCAGGGGCGCTGCTGTCGCTGGTCATCATTGTGATTGCCTACCTTGTCGCTGGCTGGTCCTTCCGCCTGATGGTCTATGGCACCATCTATGTGTGGGACTTTGTGACCCTGCGGCAGCGCCGTTTCACACCGGCGGCAAACGCCAACTGGATGTTTACCGCGCGCGAGATCGACGGTGTGCCGATCCGTACCTATGGCAAGCTGGTTCGCAACGAGCAGGGGAACCTGACCTTCGCGTATCGGCCGTGGCTGGTTCTGGCGCCGCGCAACCTCTCGCTCGCGGAGGGCCGGTACGCGATTGGCCGCGGCCTCTTCTGCCCCGAGCTGATGCTCGTCGCCAAGGAGACCAACCAGCTTCAGGCAACGCTGGTCATGCCGCCCCGCTACCGCTCCCACGAGGAGGAAGTCGCGGGTGCCTACGGCCTTACCGAGGTACGGGACATCGGCCTGCTCAGGGGACTCAAGGCCATGTGGAGTTGGCTCCGCCATCTGTTCGGCGGCGCACGGCCGGAAACGGCGCCCGCCGCCGCCGCGTGACCCGCCGACCGGGCGCCGTGGCGCGACCCGATCGGCCCAGCAGCGTAACGGAAGAACGTGTCCGAACTGTTGACGGGAGGTTCACATCATGCTTCTCTCCGGGAAGGTCGTACTGGTAACGGGCGGTGGGCGCGGCATTGGGGCGTGCATTTCGCGCGTCCTGGCCAGACACGGCGCCACGGTGGCGGTCAACTACTCGAAGAGCAAGGAGAAGGCCGAGTCTGTTGCCGGCCAGACCCAGCCGCTCACCACCACGTTCACACCCGTGGACGGGGAGTAGGTCAGTCGGGCGGGGTGTTCAGTGTTCAGGAATTCGGGGGGGCGGGCACCTTCAGGGGGCAGGCGGCGGCGGGGCGAATTCGTCTGACCTCGCCGCCGCACTCTGGAGCGCCCGCGTCCTCGCGGGCTCTGGGCCTCGCAAATCGGCAGACCCTGAAGGCGGGATCGCGAACCCGGCCGGCCGCAAAACGAGGCTTGTAGTACCGCGTTCACGCGGTCCGGATTGCGCGGGGATGAGGTGGTCGACAACAGGAGGGCATGACACCATGAGATGGAATGGCATTCTTGTTCTGCCGGTATTCGTGATGGCGACCGCGGTTGTGCACTCTCAACCCGTGCTCAAGAACGGCGACTTCGAGGCGGTGCGGACCATCGATGGCCCTCCGAGTGTCGATCAAGGCTTCGGCGTCTGGACGCTGGGCCCGGACAAACTGGCGCCTGCCGACTGGTCCCTGAACCCCGCCTTTCCGGGCGAGCTCGCGATCGTTTCGGAAGGGGCGCATTCGGGGAAGAACTTCCTGCGACTCCGCGCTACGACGGCGGAACGCGACGCCCACGTCTACCAGCCCGGCCCGGCCATCAAGCCCGGGAACTGCTACGTCGTCTCCGCCTGGGTCCGCGGCGGCAAGGCGAATCTCATCGCCTACGAATACTACGACAAGGCGCCGATGAAGGTCCCGACGATCCTGGCGGCAGCCCCGAGTCCAGACCAGTGGCGGCAGGTCTCGACATACTACGTTGCCCCCGAAGAAGGGCTTACCAGCGTGTCGCTTGCCATCGGCGTGGCGAAAGGGGAGACCGTGGACGTGGACGATGTGCGGATCGAGCCGGGCCCGGCGCTTCCGGCAACTCTCGGGCCGGTGACACTGGAGAACGACCTGCTCCGTATCCGGCTCTCGGGGCGGGGAATGGTCGAGGAGTTCTCGTCTAGGCAAAACGGTGCGAACCTCGTCACGCAGGGATCGCCGGTCCCCATGTTTCAGGCTGTCCGCGCCGGCGCCACGATCGCCGTGTGGGACATCGAGCGCAAAGGCGATATCCTTGAGGTGCGTTTCTGCGATCCGACGGTGACCGTCTCGCTGAAGATCGAGACGCATCCGCACTACATCGCCCTTGCGGTACAGCAGGTTTCCGTTCCGGACCTCGAGTGGCTGCAGCTCGCCAATCTGCGGCTGCAGATCACGGAGAATGTCGGCACGCTGATCAACGCGGCCTGGGACAAGCAGTTCGGCGCCTGCGTCCTGGCCTGCAACGACCGGACCCATTCGTACGGGGCCGACGGTGCGCGGGCCGCCCTGTGCGCCAAGGCGTACAAGGAGTTCGGCTTCGAGGGTGCGAAGATCGCCATCATCGGCACCCCCACGGACACGCCGGACCCGACCTCGAAGCTGCTCGATATCATCGAGGAGGTCGAACTGGACCAGGGCCTGCCGCACCCGACGATCAACGGCGTCTGGATCAAACGGGCGCCGGAACGGTTCACCTCGTTCCTGATGGCGTTCGGCGGGAACGCACGGACGATCGACCAGGTGATCGAGCTCGCCAAGGGCGGCTTCGGCGCCGTCGAGCTGGTCAGTTGGTGGGAGTCCACGCCGACGTACAACGTCAATCCGTCGATGTTCCCGGGCGGTCTGCCCGGGCTGACGATGTGCGCCGACAAGATCCACGCGGCCGGCATGCAGGTGGGGTTACACGTGATGCAGGGCATGGTCGGTTGGGGCGGGATCGGCATGCGAGACCCGCACGTTGTTCCAAAGGCTGATCCGCGCCTGCTTCGTGACCGCTTCGCGACTCTCGCCGCCGCCATCGACGCGAAGGCGACGGAGATCAAGGTCAAGGACGGCACGGCCGGCTGGCCTGACAAGGGCGATCTGTTCATCGACGGCGAGGTGGTGCGCTATGCGGAGCGCACCGAAACCGGCTTCGCCAAGTGCGCACGCGGGTTCCACGGCACGACCGTTGCCGCCCATCCCGAGGGCACCCAGGTAAGTCACATCGTCAACTGCTTCGATATGTGGGGGTCGGTCATTTACGCACCTGACATCAAGACCGACCTGGTCGAGGAGATTGCCGACAACATCGCCCGCGTCTTCAACGAGACCGGCGCGGACATGACCTACTTCGATTCTGGAGAGGAACTGGCCTGCCAGCAACCCGCGTGGCATAACCAAGGCTACTTTGCGCTCAACGTCATGAAACGGGTGAAGAAGCCGTTCGTGCTCGAAGGCAATGCCATCTACTCGCACCTGGCGTGGCACGTGATTTCCCGGGGCGGCCCGTATTACGACCCGGTGGATTTTGGCCACCGGGATTTCTCCCTGCGCTGCAAGAGCCAGCATCCGGCATATTGGGCGAAGAACCTGCTCACCGGCGACGTCGGCTGGTTCCACGCCCGCCCGCACTCGCCGGCCTACGATGCCGTGACCCCGGACGAAGTCATGCTCCTCAGCCTGAAGGCACTCGGCCACAAAGCGCCACTGTCCTTCCAAGTGCATGACGGCACGTTCTACGCGAACAAGCGGCTGCCGGAGATGCTCGAGATCATCCGCATCGGCGATGCGCTCAAGCGGGCGCAGTACTTCTCGGAGGATGTATGTGTCGAGTTGGTCAAGCCTCTCGCCGAACATGTTCTCGAGCAGGCGCCCAACGGCGAATGGGGCGTGCGCCCGCACCAGTTCGGACCGGCGCGGCTCCTGACGGCGCAATCGACGGGTGGCAACGAGTGGCGGTACAACAACCCCCATGACGCACAAGCGCCCTGGGTGCGGCTGCGGGCCAGGACTCGGCTCGCCAAGTACGCCGACAAGGAGAACATCGTCCTCGCCGATTTCGACCAAGGCATTCCGTTCGCGCCGAAAGCGACCGCGTCGCCGGAGTTGGTCCAGTCCGTTGAGCCTTCCGCCGAGAAGACCCCGGATGGCTCGAGCGCCTTCTGTTACCGGGCGAAGAACAACGGCAAGGCCCGTTCCGGGTGGTGCCAGTTGGCGATGGAGTTCCCCGCACTGCTGAACCTGTCCAACAACCGGCGCATGGGGATCTGGGTCCGCAGCGAGGGCAAGGGTGGAATCCTCAACGTGCAGTTTGCCCAAGGCTTCGGGTTCCAGGACCACTACATCCCCCTGGATTTCACGGGCTGGGCCTACCGTGAACTCGACCCCCCGGAGGACAGCCGTTTCTGGAGCTATCGCTGGCCGTACGACTTCATCCCGTTGATGTCCTGGCACTTCAGCCCCGGCAGCGTCAAGGGCGTGAACCTTTACTACAACGACCTGCCGCCCGAGACGGAGGTCACGTGTCTGATCGGACGTATCGAGGCACTCCGCGAGCAACCACTTCCGCTCGAATCGCCGACCCTCGACGTCGCCGGGCAGAAGCTGGTCTTCCCGGTGACCCTGAAGCCGGACGAGTACGTCGAGATGGACTGGACCGGCGCGTGCCGGCACTTCGAGCCGAACGGCGGACTCCTGGCGGAAGTGAAGCCGCAGGGCCAACTGCGGCTGGCCCAGGGCGAGAACGTCGTGCGCTTGTCCTGTGCCGCTGCCGACGCCGCCGCGCCGCGCGCGGAGGTGACCCTCGCCGTGAAGGGTGCGCCGCTGCCGAACGCGGCCAAGCACACCGGCGAACCGATCAAGGCCGGACTGGCGACGACCGACACGCGCCTGAGACTCCTGCCCAACGACAAAGGCGGCTTCCGCCTCCTGCAGGGACTGTACGAGCTCGCGGACCAGGCGCCCCCTCAATCGATCCCCGCGTTCGACGGCAAGATCAATACGTGGACCGTGACGAACCAGATGCAGACCCCCGCCAGAGCCGCCATCGTCATCACCCGCAACAGCACCGCGCTGGATGCCGACTACGACGACCCGAACGGATTGCTCATCGAGAGCTTCGATGATCCCGGACTCTACGCGATGAGCGAAACGAACCAGTTCGAGAAGTTCGTGCTCGGCGGCGGCAGGCAGCTCAGCAAGACCGGCCCCGTGCGCGAGGGGGTCTCGCAGAGCTTTGCCGTTGCGGCGGAAGACGTGCGCGTCGGCGAGCACTGCGGCGTCTACACCGCGACGAACGACGGCGCCCCCGACGGCTGGTGCGGCATCGGCCGGCGGTTCGCCAAACCGCTCGATCTGTCCGCGTACCAGGCCGTCGCGTTCTGGGTCTGCGGCGACGGCAAAGGCGAACTCCTCCGATTCCAGTGCTATGACGTGGCGGGCGCCTACGCCGACTATGCCGTGCCGATCGATTTCACCGGCTGGCGCCTGCTCGTGTTCAAGACCGCGGACGCCGCCAAGTTCGACTGGAAGCAGACCGAGTACGTCCTGTTCTACTTCAACAATCTCCCGGCCAAGACGACCTGCGCCCTGAAGTTCGACGACCTCAAGGCGCTGCCCAAGCTCCGGCCGCCGCCGCGCCTCTGCCGCCCGGTGCTGACGGTCGCCGACAAGAAGCTGACCACCGACGCCGAACTCGACTCGAATGAGGCCCTGACGCTCGACGCGACAGGTCGGTGTCTGGTCTGGCGTGCCGGGCAGGCGGAGCCGCGCGAGGTCAAGGCCGCGGGAGACCCGATCGTCCTCGCGCCCGGCCCGAATCGCTTCGAGCTGACGTGCGACACCGCCGCGGGCGCACCGCGGGATGTCACGGTCCGGGTCGTGCGGCTGGGAACGCCGGCGCCGTGACGACAGAGTTCCTCACGTGCACAGTCACATAGGTAGCGCCAAGACTCACCTGTTCGCGGGTGTCCGCGGCGGCGGACCGTGGCGCGGGACCTCCGGGACCGCAGCAGGGTGCGTCGGTTCGTCCCGAACCGAGGCCCTCGGCCGGGGACCTGCCCGCAGTGCCTGCGCTTGGGGCGCAGCCACAGGCGCTGCAGGCGGGCCGGCCGGCGCACTCCGCTTCGGCGCGGGACGCGCCGAGCCACCGCAGGAGCACAAGCAGGAGTATCGGAGGAAACACCCTATGCGATGGCTCGAACTGTCGACGACGGACAAGGGCGTGGACCGCATCATGACGCCGTTCCGGAACCTGCCGACCCCGCCGCCGTTCCGAAGCGATTGGTGAGTCGCCGGCGGGGAAGGAGGTTTCAGGTTTCAGGTGTCAGGTGTCAGTGTTCAGCCGCAGGCCCTGAGCCTGTCGACGGGGTGTCAGGCAGGCGGGCGTAGGCCAGTTGCGGCCATGCAAGGAGAAAGAAGCAATGACGGAGTCGAAGAAGAGGCACGGGTGCCTTGCCGCATACCTGATCTTCATGATGGTGATCTGCACGACCGGGGCTGGCGTATACCTCCTCGCTGGCAACTTCGTCGCCCGGGGGAACCCAGAGATCCCAGCCGCACTTAGACCCGTGTTTGCGGTGATCAATCTCCTGGCGGCTGTCTGTGCGGTGGCGCTTTGGCGGTGGAAGAAGTGGGGTTTCTGGGGATTTGTGATCATGGGGGTCCTTGGGGGAATCCTGAATACCTATCTGACGCGCTCCTTGATCACCGCTCTCATGGTGCCCCTCAGCATACTGATCATGTACGGCATCCTCCACATCGGCGGCGAGAGGAAAGGTTGGCGTCAGCTGGAGTAGATGAGTGGGTGCAAGACCAGGCGCGTCTGCCGATGCCCACTGACTTGGGGGCGTATGGCCCCCGGTTTGAGTCCCGGCTTCAGCCGGAAGTTGAGGCGAACTTGAGCGAGCCGGTCCCGCGCCGCTCGCTGAAGCTTCGCTACCACTTCCGCCTGAAGGCGGTACTCAGGCCAAGACGTCGGAACTTCGTCTCGGAGAGGTCTGCGGTGGCCACCTGACACCTGAAACCCGAAACCTGAAACCTCTCCCCCGCAGGAGACCAAACCGAGAATGACAGTCGAGTCGGTCATCCAGAATGCCTTGGGGCGCGTGTTTCCGGCCGCGCAGGTGGTGGTGCGCTGTCGTGGGCAGGTGGTCCTGGCGCGCGCCGATGGGTGGCTCGATCCGGAAGCGCGGCAGCAACCGGTGCAGGACGACACGCGGTTCGACCTGGGGTCGGTCACCAAGCTGTTCGTGGCCACGGTGTTCATGACCTTGGTCGAGGACGGCCGGGTCGGCCTGGACGAGCCGGTGTGCTCTGTGCTGCCCGAGTTCGACGGCCTGCGCCCGCTCCGGACCGGCGAGGCGCCGCGCGGGACCGCGAACCGTGCGGACTCCGCACCGCCCACGCGTGGCGCGACGGCCGACGCGGGATGCGTCACGTTCCGGCAGCTCCTGACGCACAGCTCTGGGTTGCCCGCGTGGCGGCCGCTCTTCCGCGAGATCGACGGCGGGCCTGCCGCCGTCCGGAACGCCGTGCTGCAGACGTGGTTCGCCTATCCGCCGGGGACGCGCACCGTGTACAGCGATCTGGGCTTCGCTCTGCTGGGCTTTGCCATCGAGCGCCTGACCGGCTTCACGCTCGACGACGCGGTGCGTCAGCGCGTGACCGCGCCGCTGCGACTTGACCACACCGGCTACGTTCCCATCGGCGGCGCGCCGGCGGCCGACGATATCGCCCCGACCGAGCTCTGTCCGTGGCGGCAGCGCCGCGTCAAGGGCGAAGTCCACGACGAAACCGCCGCCGCGCTCGGCGGCGTGGCGGGACACGCGGGGCTGTTCTCGACGGCATCGGACGTCGCCGCGTTCGGCCAGGCGTTCCTACTCGAAGAGCCGGCGAAGTCCGAGAATAGGCCCGCGAGGACGCGGGCGTTCCAGCTCGGATGCCGCACCAATTCTGGAGCGCCCGCGTCCTCGCGGGCTCTGAATTCCACCAACGCGACAGACCCGGAAGGTGTTCACGTGTCCCGTGGCGACGCGTCTTCCGGACCGCCTAAAGGCGGGACTACGAGCCTGGGCCGTTCCCGTTCCGAGGTGCGTTCGGGGGCCTTGGCACCGCGCTTGCTGCGTGCGACGACCATTGCCGAGATGACGCGGCCACAGGGCGAAGGCGACACCGCGCGGCGCGGGTTGGGCTTCGCGCTGTGGAGTGCGGACGCTGACGCGAGCGGCCAGCCGTTCAGCCCCCGCGCGTTCGGGCACACCGGCTTCACCGGCACAACGCTGTGGGTCGACCCGGCGCGCGAGCTCGTCGTCGCCTGCCTCACCAACCGCGTCTACTACGGCCGCGATCCACGCGGCATCGCCGCGTTCCGCATTGCCCTGCACCGTGCCGTGGTGGACGCGGTGGACTGCGGCGCGGCCATCGAGTAGTGGCCCGGCCAGTCCCTGTGGCCGGCGTTTCCCGAGACTGCGGCCATGAGACTGGCCGCACCACGGTCCCGCTCACCGCTCCCGGCGCCGCGCCGCCGTGGGTGACTGGCCGGTCACGCGCCGGAACACGCGACTGAAGTAGAGCGGGTCGCGGAAACCGCACATCTCGGCGACCTTCTCGACGCTCAAGGTGGTGTGCTCGAGCCAGCGCCGGGCGTGGCGGACGCGGACCTCGGTCAGGTACTGCACTGGCGTCTTGCCTGTGCGCTGGTGGAAACTGCGGTAGAAGTGGCCCTCGCTGTACCCGCAATCGAGCGCCAACTCCGCCATGGCCAGGGGTCGCGCGAAATCGCGGTTCATCGTTTCCACCGCCTTGTCGATCCGGTCCGCCGTGCGGGCGCGCTCCTCGCGCTGCAGCCGCAGGAACAGCCCGAGCAGGTGCTGCGTGAGCCCATCGAGTTCCGGGCCGATCAGTCCGAACGGATGCTCGGCGCGCTCCCACAGGCGCTGGCACCACGGTTCCAGGTCCCGGTGCCGCACCACATACGCCCGGTCCGGCTCGAGCGTGCTCAGGCGCGTGCCGCGCAGTCCGACCCAGAGCGTGTCCAGCATCAGGTCCGTGGCCGCCTCGCGGTGCACCATGCCGGGCGGCAGCAGACAAGCAGTGTACGGAGTCAGCGCGTGAGGTGGTTCCGTGTACATCACCCCGCGGCCCTTGAAGACGTAGGTGAGTTCCCAGAAGTCGTGGTAGGAAAGAGCGGGATTCTGGCGCGGCCCGGCATAGCGCTCGACGTACAGCGGCGTCAGCTCGCCGGAACGTGCCAGCCCGCCCGCCTCAGCCCAGAGCCCGGCCGGTAGTTGGTACTCCGGAATATGCAGAACCGGTTTTCGAGTCACGACGCCAAACTCCCGAAGATCGGCCTGACGGACCCACGTTGCCCACGGGGGTCTCCCTCTCCGCTGGCAGCCCGCGGCTGCCGCGGACGGCTCCGCCTTGCGAATCTGGGTGGCCGTACCCGGCCGCCCAGATTCGCAAGGCAACGTCGAGGGGGTGCAGGGGGAGTCTGCGACGCCCCCTGCCCGGGGGTGCGGGGGTGGAAAACCCCCGCCTCTCCCCGCAGCCCTACTTCGCTTCGCCGATCACGTCGAACAGCAGTCGCAGCGTCTTGAGGTTATTGCGGCCGGACGTGGGCGGTTCGACGCCGTCCGTGATCGCGGTGTGCAGCGTGTCCAGCAGCCAGTCGTCGCCGCTCTTCGCGCCCGCCGGCGGGCGGAACACCTCTTCGACCTTGGCGCCGTTCTCCGTCGCCTGCCGGACCACGTCATTGCGGTCCAGAATCAGATCGCCCTTCTCGAACTCGAACCGCCACAGGCCGCTGTACGGCGAGTTGTCGCCATGGTTCACATAACTGGCGCAGTACGTGACCAGCACCCCGTCGTCGCAGCGCATCAGCACGTGGCTCAGCGGCGAGTTCTGCCACCGGCTCCACGGCACCTTGCGGTGGCGGCTGACGACCTCGACGATCGGCGCCGGCAGGATCGCCACCAGCCAGTCCAGATGGTGAATGCCCTGCGTGAAGAGCTGCGGCCACGGCATGTTCACCTCGTGGTCGCGCGGCGGCCGGTCGCGGTAGAAACTGCCCTCGACGCTCGAGAGCCGCCCGAGCCGCTGCTCACGGATGAATTGCTCGACGAACCGGCAGGCCGGCATGAACCGGTAGTTCTGCACCACCTGCAGCACGCGCTGCCGCTGCGCGGCCAGCGCGACCAGTTCCTCCGCCTCGGCTACGTTCAGCGTGAACGGCTTCTCGACCAGGCAGTGCAGGCCCGCCTCCAGCACGCTCCGGCTCACCTCGTAGTGGAACCGGTGCGGCACCACCACCAGCGCCGCATCGTACCCACCGGACGCGAGCGCCGCACGGTAGTCCGTGTGCCGCTGTTCGGGCGCGACCCCGAACTCCTCCCCGCGCGCTGCGAGCGCGTCCGCTGAGATGTCCGCAATGCCCGTGAGCTCGTACGCCGCGTTCGCCTTGACCGCCTTCGCCCACGATGCGCCGCGCCCCGCAATCCCGATGATCAGAGTTTTGTGCATGAAGTCATGCCTCCTTGGGTGGGAGCCGGGTCTCCCGGCCTGGCCCGCTCGAAGCAGGGCAAGGCTCCAGCCTTGCCGCCTCAAGCTATGGTTACACTCGCCAGAATATCATAAAAATCCATTTACGCCAGTAGAAAAGCAGTTTTCTTCCATCAGAAACAGTGGTAGTTTGGTGGTAGACAAGAGACGACGCGTTTGCCGAGACTGCGCTCGCCACACGGGGCGCGTTGCGCAGCCGTGGTCCGGGGTGTGACGCAGTGACTCAGTGACCATCGCCCCATCACCCCACGACACCCGACACCCAATCCGGAACCGTGAACCCTGAACCTAGGAACCCATCCTGCCAGAGGAGCCACGTCATGCGTGCAGCGTTCAAGAAAGGTCGAGAGGTTCAGATTCGTGATGTCGCCCTGCGGCCGCTCGGCCCGGGCGAGGCGCGGGTGAAGGTCGACGCCTGCGGCGTGTGCGGCACGGACCTGCACGTCAATCCGGCGGGTGATGAGCGCGAATCGGGCTTCGGTCACGAGGTTGCCGGGACCATCCTGGAAGTGGGCGTCGGGGTGACGCAACTCCGGCCCGGGCAGCGCGTGGTGCTCGACTCGGCCACGCCGTGCGGACGCTGCGAGAACTGCCGCAACACGCGCCAGGAACTGTGCACGGACATCCAGAGCTTCTGGTTCACGAACACGTTCGGGTTTGCCGAGGAGATGATCGCCCCGGCCATCTGCGCCTTTCCGTGCGAGGATCTCACGCCCGAGGTCGCCTGCCTGCAGGAACCGCTCGGCGTCGCCCTCGATTTGGTGCGGCTGGCGGACATTACCCCGACCTCGAACGTGCTGCTGCTCGGTGCCGGCCCGATCGGGCTCATGGCCGTGGCGCTGGCGCGGCGGCAGGGCGCGCGGCGGATCTTCGTCAGCGAGTTCGGGCGCGCCCAGACCCGGTGCGAGTTGGCGCAGAAGTTCGGTGCCGACCGCGTCATTGACCCGTCCGTGACCCCGCTCGACAAGGTCGACTTCGGCGGCCCGATCGACCGCATCCTGGTCACGACCCCGCCGCCAACCCTGAAGGATGCGTTCACCGTTGCCTGCAAGGGTGGAATCGTCGCGTTCATCGGCATCGCCTATGGTGAGAATGCGTTCTGCCGGTTCGATGCCAACGCATTCCACTTCAAGAAGCTGCAACTTCGCGCCTCGTTCGCCTCGCCGGCGCTATTCGGCCCGCTGGCGGTACAGAAGCTGCGCGAGGGCGTGGTCGACGGCAACGCCTTGGTCTCGCACCGGTTCCCGCTGGCGGAACTCAGCCATGCGCTCGATACGGCCCGGACGGATCCGAAAGCGGTCAAAGTGGTGATCACGCCGTGATGAAAGGTATTGACCTGCGCAATAGCGGGGCCTGGCGACCCCATCGGCCTCGTGCCGGTGGTGAAGCAGGCTCAACAGCCAACCATGCTGTGCAGCGCTTTCCCTTCTCCCGGCGGCTCGCGGACGCGAGCCGCCGGGAGAAGGGAAGAATGGGGGGTGACGGCGGTCAGGTTAGCCGACGAACCCCGTTCACCACCGGCGCAAGGCCGGTGGGGTCCGCTTACTGCAGGTCGAAAGGTATTGCCATGCTCAGTGCAGGCTTGTGCTTGACGTTCGGCGCTACCGCCAGCGCCGGGACGCCGGCCGCGCGCCGGCCGCTGCTGCTGACGGTCGCGGACGTCAAGGGCTCGTACACGATCCCGTACATCCAGACGTCGCGCGACCTGGCCGTGCCCATCGAGTTCGCGGCGCCGGAACAGACGGCGGCGCGCGTGCGGCTGCAGCGTGACGGCGCGACGCTGGCGGAGACGCACGTCACCCGCGCCGACCCGGTGGCGCGGTTTGCGGACCTCGCACCTGCGGAGTACGCACTGCAGATCGACGCGCTCGATGCGAACGGCGCCACGCTCGCGTCGAGTGTGCTGGAGCGCGTGGGTGTCGGCACGGTCATCGGCGCGCTGGGCGACAGCATTACCGAGGGCTACCACAGCCGGTGGTTCTGGCAGAATGACCTGAACCTCACCGCGGACAAGTTCCCGGCGGAGGCCGTGTCGCGCGACGGCCGCAACTTCCCGCAGTACACGCCGACCACCGCCGGGCACCGGCCCGAGGTGAACTGCTTCCAGAGCTGGATGACGACGCTGAACAACCTCTTGACGGACGCGTGGAAGCAGCCGCTGTTCATCGCCAACGAGGGGCTGGGCGGGCACAGCGCTGCGGCGTACCTGCGCGTGATGCGGACCGACGCCGGCTGGCAGAAGCGCATGAAGCAACTGCAGCCGACCGTGTGGCTGATCCACCTCGGCGTCAATGACGAGCGGGCTAAGATCACGTCCGAGGCGTTTGCCGCCGATATGGATGCGATCGTCGCACTGCTGCTGGACGAGTACAAGGCTGAACCGGGCCGCATCTTTGTGGCCAAGCCCTGCTACGACTACGCGGAGGGCGCGGCCCCGATCCTGGCCGGCTACTGCACGGAGATCGACAAACGGGTCGCGAAGCGCGGCCTGCGGCACGGCGCAGACTTCTACAAGGCGTACGCCACGGACAAGGAACGCTGGTACAGCGCCGACCCCGTCCACCCCAACATCGACGGCATGGAATACATGGCCCAACTCTGGTTCGAAGTGATCAGCAACCTTGGAACGCGCCTATGAAGACCGGTCCATTCACAGCCGCCCCGTGTCCACGTCTGAGTCCCGCCCTTCAGGCGGAAGCAGCAGCGACGCTTCAGCGAGCGGCCGGGGATCGGCTCGCTCAAGCTCGCCTCCACTTCCGCCTGAAGGGGCGTGTCGATCTAGTGCGGCAGCTGGCCTTCCAGAGTGGCGGGAGCGGCTCGCTCCCGCATGCCGGACCGAGCCGGTCCGGCCACTTTGGGCGTGGTTGCGCATTTGAGGTGGCTAAATCGACACGCCCTGAAGGGCGGTACTCAGGCCGGGATGCCGCAGTTCCACCCCGAGACGACCGGGTGGCTCGTCACCCCGGGCCCCTGAACACTGAACACCGAACACTCACGTCCCCCCCAAAGGACACCGCACCATGACCGGCAAGGAACGCGTGTTGAAGACGTTGCGGTTCGAGGAACCGGACCGGCCGCCGCATTTCGAGGTCATGTTCGAGCTCGAGAAGCCGGCGTTCGGGCTCGAGTTCCCCGACCGTCGCATCTGGGCGAGTTGCAGCGGCGCCGAGAAGGTCCGGCTCGTTGACCAGTGCATGGACATCTACGCGCGCATCGTCGAGCGGTACCGCTGGGACGCGCTGGCCGTGTTCTGGCCCTGGAGCGATCCGGACGGGGTCGTGGCTGCGAAGAAGACCTTCGGCGAGCGCATCCTGATCGGCAGCATTGTCGGCGGCAGCGTCTGGTCCATCGAGAGCGTCACCGACTGGATGCAGTTCGCCATCGACCTGGCCGATCGCCCCGAGTACATGCACGAGGTGGCGCGCGAGAAGAGTCGCGGCGCCCTGGCCAAGATCGACCGGCTCACCGACGCCGGCGCGGACTTCATCCATATCGTCAACGATGTGGCGTTCAACGCCGGGCCGTTCATCTCGCCGGCGCAGTTCCACGAGCTCATTTTCCCGTACCTCGCCGAGCAGGTCCAGCGCGTCAAGGACCGCGGCTGCATCCCGTTCGTGCACACGGACGGCAACATCATGCCGATCCTCGACGACTACCTCGCGCTCGGCGCGGCGTGCTTCCAGTCCGTGGATCCCATGGCCGGCATGGACATGGCCGAAGTGAAGCGGCGCTGCCACGGGAAGATGGCGCTGATGGGCAACGTCCAGTGCAGCCTGCTGCAGGAGACCGGCCCGGGTGCGCGGGAGCGCATCCGCGAGTCGTGCCTGTACTGCCTCGAACACGGTGCGCCCGGCGGTGGTTACATCTACGGTACTTCGAACACGATCTTCCCCGGTATGCCGCTGGAGAATTACGAGTACATGCTGGAAGTCTACCGCGACTTCTGTGCCCGGGGTGCGACGGGAAGCGGAGCGCAGGGGCTCTGCCCCCGCACCCCCGCCGGGGAATCGCTGACTCCCCGGACCCCACGATGATGGGCGTGCGAACGGCA
>MHBL01000296.1:29974-32148 GCA_001803235.1 Lentisphaerae bacterium RIFOXYA12_64_32 | reverse complement strand
GTTCGCACGCCCGGTCGCCGCCGCTGGCGCGTTGGTCAGGGCACCTGTGGGATGGCAACGGCATGGTGTGGGCCTGGGCGTGCGCGCTTGTTGACATGGATCCGACGCACGAGGCGGGCGGGATGGACAGACGGGGCACGGGGTTCCTATTCGCGGCGTCGCCGGCAGCGGCGCCGCGAATGGCCGTCGATTCAGCGATTGCGCTGCGCAATCGCTGAATCATGATCGGGATGGGTCCGGGAAGGGATAGTGTCCCTTCCCGGCGGGGGTGCGGGGGCAGAGCCCCTGCGCTCCGGTCACGCGACAACGGAGGATGCGTCCGATGGGTTCGGCCCGCAGTGTCGAGGTCAGCCTGAACTTCATGCCGTCGTTTTACCACAAGCATCTTGGGGTGACGTACGGCGAGGCGTACTATTTCGAACCGCGCTACCGGGCCGAGGTCGACCGCGCGGAAAACCGGTTCCTGCACGAGGTCCTTGGCCGGTTCGGGGTGGGCAGTCCGGACCCGCAGCCCTCGGCGACGCTGTTCATCCAGCCGATCGACCTGGTGAAACTCACGCAGGGCGCGGAATTGCGCTGCCCGGCGGATGCAACGCTTGAGACGTGGGGTCACCCGTGGGCGGACCTGACGCCCGGCCAGGTCGAGGCCCTCGACGCGCAGACCGCGGCGCGGCACCCGGTCATCGATGCACTCGTCCGGCAGTACCACGAACTGCGGAGCCTCTACGGCGACCGCGCCGACGTGTTCGGCATCAGGGCCGGGGGCATGTGCATCCATACGCCCTACACCACCGCGCACCAGCTCTGCGGCGAGTCGCTGTTCTACCTGCTCATGGACGACCCTGACGGCGCCCGACGCGTATTTGCCAAGGTCTGGGACATCTACCGTGCGATCTTCGCACGCTTGGCCCGCGAGACCGGTGCCGCCGCGCCCCGCCGGCTGCACTTGGGCGACTGCTCGGCCAGCCTGCTGTCCGCGGACGTGTACCGGAGCGTCGTGCTGCCCGTCAACCAGTCGCTGGCCGCTGGGTTTGCCGAGGCCAGTTACCACTCGTGCGGCGCCTCGTCGCACCTGGTCGACGCGTTTGCCGCCATTCCCGGCGTGACCTCCATCGAATTGGGGCCTGGCACCGACCTCGCGGCGGCGGTCGAGAGCATGCCGTCCGTCGCCATGCGGCCGCTGCTCGACCCGGTGCTGATGCGCAACGCGCCCCTGACCGGTGTCGAGGACACAGTCACCGGCATCCTGCGCGCCACGGCCGCCGCGCCGGCCACGACGCTGTGCGCCTGGTCGTTCGACCGCGAGACGCCGGTGTGCAACGTGGAAGCCATGTACGAGACCGTCGAAGCCTGGAACGCGGCTGGTGGGTCGGTGGCGTGAATCTGTCATTGTGGAGCAGCCCGATGCCGAACGAACTACCGCGAGTATTGCTGCTGGGCGATTCGATCCGGCTTAGTTACCAGCCGCTGGTGGCCGAACGCCTGGCGGGCAGGGCGTGCGTGGTCGGGCCGGCCGAGAATTGCCAGTTCAGCCTGCACACCCTGACGCGGCTCGACGCGTGGCTGGAGGAACTCGGCGCCCCGGCTGTTGTGCACTGGAACAACGGCCTGCACGACATCGGCCGGAACGAGACCCGGAATCCCGTCCAGTATTCGCTCGAACAATACCTCGGCAACCTGGGCGGGATCCTGGCGCGGCTGCGGGCCGCCGGCGCGCGGACGGTCATCTGGGCGACCACGACCCCGGTGCACCCGACGCTGCCCGTGCCGCACAAACCCTGGTCCTGGACGAACGCCGACATCGCCCACTACAACGCGGCAGCGCGGCAACTGATGCAGGCCGAGGGCGTCCCGGTCAACGACCTGCACGCCGTGGTGTGGCAGGACTGGGAACGGCACTTGTGCGAGGACCGCATCCACCTCAGCCCCGCCGGCCAGACCGCCTGCGCCGAAGCCGTCGCAGACATGGTGCTACGGTATCTGTAGGAGGAACGCCGCGTGGCGAGGGAATGTCAGGAGCAAGGGTGGAGTTACGCAATGAGAGTTCCATGGCGGAGGCCACAGCTTTGCCATTGGGTTGCTGTGTCCCTTGGCGAGTGAATCGTGATCCAGCTGCGGCAGGATCGCGATCCACTCGCCAAGTCGCCTCTTCTGCCGCGTGTCGGCGGGCCGGG
>MHBL01000296.1:0-29929 GCA_001803235.1 Lentisphaerae bacterium RIFOXYA12_64_32 | reverse complement strand
CGGCGGGCCGGGCAGGCCCGCCGACACGCGGCAGAAGAAATCCGGGATGGGTCCGGGAAGGGCCAATGGTCCTTCCCGGCGGGGGTGCGGGGGCAGAGCCCCCGCGCTTCGGACGGCAGTAACACACAGGGAGAACAGCGATGCAGCTTACGGCAGGCGTGATCGGGTGCGGGAACATTTCGAAGTATCACTTTTCCGGGCTGGAGAAGGCGGGGGTGCGCATCAAGTGGGTGTGCGACCTGAACGCGGCGACCGCCAAGCCCTGGGCGGACAAGTACCAGGCGCAGTATACGGCCGACTACCGCGCGGTCCTCGCAGATCCCGAAGTGAACCTGGTCAACATCACCGCGCTCTCGTTCCTGCACAAGGCGATGTGCCTTGACGCCATTGCCGCGGGCAAGGCGGTGATCTGCGAGAAGACTTTGGCCGAGAACGCGGACGATGCGCTGGCGATCGTGCAGGGCGCGGAATCCGCGGGCACGATCTTCTACACCTCGTACATGAAGCGGTTCATTCCGGCCGTCGAGCAGGCCAAGGCGCTGCTGCCCAAGCTCGGGCGCATACTCTCGACGCACATCCGCGCCTACCAGTGCTGGGGCAACCTGTGGGAGGACACCTCGAACACCGGGTTCTTCGGCACGCCGAAAGGCGGCATGTCGGAAGTGCGGCGGCGCTACGGCGGCGGCATTCTGGTGTGCGGCGGCAGTCACATTCTGGACCTGGTCGTGTTCCTGCTCGGGCGCCCGCACCGGCTGTTCGCGCAGATGCACACACCGCCGGGGCGCGATCTGGACGTGCAGGCGGCCGCACTGCTCGAGACGGCAAACGGCATTGTACACTACGAAGCCTTGGCGCACCCGCTGCACAAGATCGGGTTCCTGCGCGACGGTTGGGACGAGCGGTTCGAAATCAACGGCACCCAGGGCCGGCTCGAAATGTACAGTTCCGCGTGGACCGACATCGACACCAAGGCCTCGCTGCTGATCCACTACGACAACGTGACCGGCCAGGCGGTCGAGTACCGGACCGCGCCGCAGTCGCCGTTCGACCGCGCCATGGCCTTCTTCTGTGCGAACATCGCCAAGGGCGAGCAAGGCGCACAATCGCGCCTGACCGGGTATGACGTCGACGAGCTTATCGCGCATATTAAGAAAAGCGCGGACACGCACCAGGCCCTCGATGTGACCTGGCGCGCGTAGAGGAGGTAGCGAAGTGCGAGGGCTCTGCCCCCGCGCCCCCGCCGGGGAATCGCGGACTCCCCGGACCCCACGATGGACGTGTGCGCGGTTGCCGCCCAAGCCCGGCAACCGCGCACACGTCCGACGGCCGCCGCTGGCGCGAAGGTCGGGTGACCCGTGGGGTGGCAGCGCCAGAGTCATGCAGTGCGTACTCAGGGCTGGCAGCAGCGAACGGGTGTCGATAACCGCGTCAGAGTTCCGCTCTTGCTCGCTGCAGATGGATGCTGGATGGCGAATTGTGACGGCTCGCGAGTCCGAGAACGTCACGGTCCTGCCGAACCGGCAGACAGCATAGAGCGAACTTGCGACGGTGCCATCGCCTGGCGCTTTGGCCAAGCGCGCCAGCGGCGGCCATCGGGTGCGAGAGTGGCAGCCGGGCTTGGGCGGCTACCACTCTCGCACCCAACCCCGAGGGGTCCGGGGAGTCAACGACGCCCCGGCGGGGGTCTGGGGGTTGAGCCCCCAGGCACAGGCAAGGAGACGAAGCACATGTCGACTGTCACGATCACACCGAAGCAGCGGATGCTCAACGCGTACCGGGGTGCGGCAAGCGACCGCCCGCCCGTCGCACCGGAGTTCTGGTACTACTATCCCGCCAAGGTCTTGGGCGTGGACATGATCGAGTTTGCGCGCAAGGTCCCGTTTCACCAAGCACTGAAGACGACCTTCGAGAAGTTCGGCTGCGAGGGCTGGGGCATTGTCGGGGTCGGCGTCCCGAACGGCGCCGTCGAGGGCCGCAGTTCCGAGCACTGGCTCGACGCCGACACGCTCGAGATCCGCTCGACCACGCGCACGCCGCGCGGCGAGTTCACGTCCGCCAGCCGGCTCAGTCGCGACGAGCCCGGCTGGGCCATCGAGCGCCCGGTCAAGGACGTGGCCCGCGACCTGCCCGCCTACGAGTTCGCCACGCTCGCCGGCAATCCTGAAGACATCGACGTGTCCGGTGCCGTGCGCGCCTGGAACGAGGTCGGGGAAAGCTACCTGCTCGAAGTCTGGCTCGGCGTCCCGTTCTTCGACTACTACGCCGGCGGTCGCGAGGGCGGGTTTGAGACCGGCGTCTACGACTTCATGACTCCCGAACTCGAGCCGGAACTCGAGCGGCTCCGTGCACGCTACACCGAGCACATGGTCCGCAAGGCGCGCGTGCTGTGCGAACGCACGCCGTTCGAGAGCTTCTGCATCGGCTGCTCATGGAGCTGCAACAGTTTGATTGGACCCATGTTGTGGCGGCAGTGGGACAAGCCGGTCATCCAGGCCGTGTGCGACGAAGTGCACCGGCACGGGCGCCTGCTGCACATCCATTTCCACGGCAAGTGCCTGGAGACGGTTGCGGACTTCGCAGAACTTGGCATCGACTGCGTCTGCCCGTTCGAGCGCCCGCCGGGCGGCGACGTCGTCGGCCTCGACGGCCTGAAACAGGTCGAGCGGTTGCTCGGCGGCCGCACCGCCATGAACGGCAACGTTCACACCGTTGAGACGCTCATCCGCGGCACGCCCGAGGACGCGCGGCGCGAAGTCCGCGAAATCCTCACGGCGTTCGCCGGCAACCCGCGTGTCATCGTCGGCACCGGCGACCAGGTCGGCCGCGAAACGCCCGAAGAAAACCTGCACGCCATGATCGAGGAAGCGAAGCGGGGCGCGCCCGCCGATGGGTGATGCTCTCGTGGAGGTGACGTGGCGCGGTGGCTCTGCCCCCGCACCCCCGCCGGGGAATCGCAGACTCCCCGGACCCCACGATGGACGTGTGCGCGGTAGCCGCCCAAGCCCGGCAACCGCGCACACGTCCGGTGGCCGCCGCTGGCGCGTTCGTCGGGTGCCCCGGGAGGTGCCAACGTTAGAGTCATGCAGTGCGCACTCAGGGCTGTCGTCGCGATGTCTCCCGGCAGATATCCGTGTTGCACCCGCGACTGTCGCATTACTCTGGGTGCCCCGGGGCTGTTTCAAGATCCGTGACCGTCGCGTGCGGTGAGTACCCCCGGCGTGTCCCCACGCCGGGGGGGGCGGCCTGAGGACAGGCCGCCCCTACTTGGTGTGCGCGGAGGTGTGGCCTTTCGAGACGCGGCGCCGGATCTTGAAACAGCCCTGCGGGCGCCCCCGCGTGCCTTGCCATAGCGCCATTCCTGCATTACATTACGTAGTAGTAAGGCAATTTGGAGAAAGCATGGCACCTACAGCGACCATCACGGCCAAAGGCCAGATCACTCTCCCCAAGCGTGTCCGGAACGCGTTGGGATCGCGGATCGTGCGCCTCGAAATCCAGGGCCATACCGTGCTCCTGGCGCCGGTGCACAGCGTCGCCGGCAGTCTGCACCGGTACGTCAAGCCAGCCCCGGACCTCCACGCGGTCCGCGAAGCGGTATGGAGGGAGGTGGCGCGTGACAAAGGCAGTCGTCGCCTTTCCTGACACCAACACAGTCCTGCGGTATCTGCTGCATGACCACGAGGATATGTATCGGGAGGCAAACACCTTCTTCGAGGCGGTCAGGGTCGGCGAACGCCATGCCGTGCTCCTGGAGAGTGTCGTCGCGGAATGCGTGTACGTCCTGACGAAGTTCTACACCGTCCCTCGTGCGGAAGCGGTTGCCCAGCTACAGGCCATCCTGCGCTATCGCGGCATACGGAACGCCGACGCCGACCAGCTCGTGGAAGCGTTGGGCCTGTACGCCGAGCGGAATGTTGACCTGGTGGACGCCATCCTCAGTGTCAAGGCCGCGGCCGCTCATGCCGAAGTCTTCTCGTTCGACCGCGACCTGCACCGGAAGCTGAAGCGGCATGTGCCCCCGGCCCCCGGTGGCGGGTGCACGACAGGGGCCTGAAGATGGCGTGTCGGTTGCCAAAAACCGTTGACGACCGCGTTTGGGTCCAGGAGGCTGATCGTCGCGTGAAGGCCTATCGAGCCGGAAGAATTCCGGCCGTTGACGGTCCACGGGCCATGGCCGACCTTCGGTCACGGTTCTCTGGGTGATACCGCTTGCGGCATGCCATTCAGTGCCGTCTGGCCCTGGCGATCAGCATGAGCCAGGGGCGCACGGCATAGGGAGTCACCACGAGCAGGTTTCGGTTCGCCACCGCGAGCTGGGTTCGGTATCGGGTCAGAGTCTCCAGATGCGGCAAGGCGCTCTTCCGCAGCTTCTCCGTCCTGGCCAGAACCCGCCCGTACTCCGCCGCCGCGGTCCGGTACTGGTCGACCGTGGTCCGGATTCCGTCCAGCACGGCCGCGGGCGTGTACGTCCGCCAGTCCGCCATCCGCTGCGTCAGTTCCCGCTTCTGCGCGGTGCCCATCTCCGCGAGCCGTGCCAGGTGGCTTCTGCCTTCCGTCAGGTGCCGCGCGAGTTCATTGCGCCGCTGCTCGTACTTCATCGCCACAGCCGCTTCCGCTCGCGGGTCGCGCGCCATGGCAGGATTGAACCGGAACGATTGTTCCGTCCTGATGCGCCAAGTCAGCAGCGCATCCTGCCGGGCTGGCCCGAAACCCGGCGGCATTCGCCGCGGGCTGACATCCCATGCCGTCTCGATCCCGTAGGACTTCAGCGTCGCCTTCAGTCCCGAGCCAATCCCCGGCAACGCCACCCGGTCCGCATCATCGATGAACCTGCTCCGCAAGAACGCCTCTGTCTGCCGTTGCTCCGCGTGCGCATCCAGTTCGCGAAACGCATCGCGCTCCCGATGCTCCAGATCGGCATACAAGGAACGGACCTTGCCGAGAGCGGTGCGGAGCTTCTTTGCCATCTCCAGACGCTGCCTCGCCTCGGTGCGCCAGGTCTCCTGGATCGATTCGAGCCATGCCTGTAACCCTCTCTCCAGTGTCCTGAAGGCCGCTATCCACTCCTGGCGTGCCGCTTCGCATCGCGCATGTGCCTGCCGGCATTCGCCCTCCGCCGCGGCCAAGATGCCAAGCGGCTCCTTGACGCTGGCTTCGACCCGAGCCAGCTCCGCTTGAGCGGCAGCCACCGACTGCCTGCGCCGCAGCCATTCCTGGTCGTGCACATATCGCCAAGCCCTGCGCCACACAACAGCAGACGGCACGATCAGTCCGAGTGCCGCCAGACTGGCCCAGATGGTCCCCGCCCACCGGTGCAACAACATGAAGACGACCGGCGACAAAGCCACGCCGATAGTGGCGAGAAGCTCGCACCACAGGGCCAGCCGTACCGGACCTGGCACCGGCTGCCTGGCCGCTGTTGCCAGCGCGGCCACGGGTGTCAACTGGGTCTGCGGCGGTGGGAGCAGAGGTGCGGGCGGCACGGTTGCGGCATCCGGTTTGGCGCCTTCGGGAACCGCAAGCGGCGCCGTCTCGGGGGCCGGAATGCGCAATATCTCTTCCCAGACGGCATCGAGGTCAAACCGTCTCCGGCTAACGCCTCTGGTGTACAAGGTAATGAAGAAGTCGGGCCCACCCGCCCGCACAATCTCGCACCAGGGACAGGCGGGCAGAGACGCGTAGTACCGGTGCCCTTGATGCGCAGCGCAGACCTTCAGCTCTTTCCTGAACTCATCCAGAGCCTTGACCCACTCGAGCGCGGTCGGCCGCGCTTTGGCCCGCACCGCGAACGCGCGCTCGAACAGGTCCGCCAGTGAGAACGGCAGGTGGCCCAGCAGCAGAGAATTGGGCGGCGGCAGCAGGCGCAGCGTTGCCGCCTTGCGGCTGTACGCGAACAGGTGCTCCGCGATGGCCCGTTCGATGGGCATATCGCCCTTTCCCTGGAACCGCCCGGCGAACGGGTGCCGCCCAACAAACAACAGGTGGAAGCACAGGACCGCCAGCCCGAAACAGTCGTGATCGGGCGTCCGTTCGACCCCCTCGAACGGCTTGCCCTGGAGTTCGGGCGGCGTGAAGTGACCGACCCCGACCTCACACAAGTACACCCGCCCATTCTCCCGAATCTGGAAGGAGTCGCAGTCGATGAGTTTGACGACCGCGTCCTTGGCGACCACGACGTTGCCTTGATTGACATCGCCAACGACGTGCTGGCTCGTATGGATGGCATGGAACGCCGCCGCGATATTGCGGGCGGTTTGCACAAGAAACGCCCAGTCCTTATCGGGGAATTCGACCTGCCTCTGGGCTGGGGAGTACAGGCGGTGTATCTCGCTGAAGCCCTGGACCTTGGGCATGGTCAGCCCCAGCGTCTGCCCCTTTCCCGACAGAAGGACGCTGATCGGCCAGGCCGCGATCTGCAACAGGCCGGGAGTCGCGCAGCGTGCCATGGCCGCGAGTTTGGCGGCCTTGTCGGCGGAAACCGCATGGTGGTACACCTTGGCGACGAGGTCTGGCGCGTTGGCGACCTCGTACACGGCGCCTTCGCCGCCGCGGCCTAGCTCGCGCCCGAGGGTCACCGGGCGACCTTTCATGTCAAGTAGCGTTGCCTTCGGTGGCACAGGGGGATTCCTGCAATGATGGCAGAGCGGGTGGTGGCGGCGTCACCGCCGCCGACCGCGAGGCCAGGACGAGCGTCTTGTCGTCGTCGGTGCGTTCAAGCACGCGAGGCGAGGACAGGAAATCGCGCAGCAGAGGCGTGAGGACGGCGGATTCCCCAGGCGGTTCCGTACGCAGTCGTGCGAACATGGGCTGGAAGAAGGGCGCATGCACCGTCCGGTCCTCGTAGCGCAGCGCGAGCATCTGCAGCCCGTCGGTGAAGAGCGCGACCTCAGCGACCGATGTCCCCGGAGCGATCTTGATTTCGAGCCGCTCGCAGGCAGCGGGGTCGGTGACGAAGTTGGTCGTGTTTATGTACTCGCCCGACTGCGGCCACACAGCCCAGGCATACCCGGCTTCCGACGAGTAGACGATCGCGCCGTCTCCGAGTTGCAGGCACGCCATTTGGTCGGGCCACACGATTGCCGCCAGAAAGGTGCAGGCGAATTGGCGCGGGGACAGTCCGCGATCCTCCGCCTGGGCACAGAGCATCTCGGCGGTCTGGCGGAAGACTTCGGCCAGCTTGGCCTCCGCCACAGGCAGCAGCGCCCCGGTGGCCAGCAGTTCACTCACCCGCGTCACAAAGCTGTCACAGACGAAGCGCGAACCCTCGGCGGCACAGGCCGCGCTGCCGGCCCCGTCCGAGACGACCACCACCAGCGCGTCGTCTCCGGACGGACACGCGCACACCGCGACCGCATTCGCGTCCTGACAGGGCAGACCGTTCTCGACGTGCGCCTGCCCGATCACAGACCCGGCCACATACCGCCATGACAATGGCATCGTCAGTCACCCTGTAGGAAGTACCAGATGACGCCGGAGATCAGACCAAGAACTACCAGGAACTTCTGGGCCTTCTTCGTTCCGTCGGATTTCTTGGGAACAGTGGCGTTGCCCTTATAACCAGTCTTGGTACGCTTATCTTTCTTCGGTTCCGTAGGTTCAAGTCCGGCGGCCAGTCCCAAAAGCACAAAACACGCCCAGCCAAATATGGTTGCCATGATTGCGGTCCCTACGGCGTTTGCCGTCACATCGTTGCCCGGTCTTGATGTGTGAAGCGGCGCCACCTCGCCGGGTTCTTCGACGGTAGCCGGCGGCCGCCGGGCACTACACCGCGGCCCAGCCGTCGGGCGCCGTGGGGTTGGCAAGCTTCACCTCGTCGCCGGGCGTGGAACTCGACACCGATTTCATCGAGCTTGAGAGCCACTGGAAGAGTTTGCGGAACTGCAGGCCCTGCAACTTCAGCGGGTCGCGCTTGGCTATCTTCCCGAGAACCTCCATGTCGGCATCCTTAACCCCCACCGCGAAGAACGCAAACGCCTTCTTGTCCTCGCCGGCGTGGACTTTCGCGCACGCGTCCGCCCACTCGTCGGTCGGCTCGCCGTCCGTAATGAGAAAGACCCATGGCCGGTAGTAGGCAACACCGTTGCTCTTGTAGGTTTCCTTACGCCGCGCCAGGGACTCCAACCCCTTGACGATCGCCTCGCCCATAGGGGTCTTCCCCTGTGCAGCGAGAGCCGGCGGCTGGAAAGTTGCTACGCCCTGAAACTCGCTCACCACCTCCACAGCGCCACCAAATGTGATGATACCCACCTCGACCCGCTTCGCCGCCAAGGGATCGGCCAGCAGCTCCTCCTTGAACTGGCCCAGTCCTTCGTTCAGTTCCCGAATCGGGTCACCCCCCATCGAGCCGGAAACGTCCAGCAACAGAAGACACGGGCACCGTGGCTCCGGGTTGAGCGCGAAATCGTCCGTCCCGAATGGCACTTGGGAAACGGCATCCTGCTGACCGCTCATGGCTCACTCCTCTCGTCTTCCTCGACCTGTGCAACAAGCGCGACGCGTCGTGGCACTCCGCCGTAGTGAAGGTGCCACTTTCTTGCGACAGTCATTCTGGATTCCAGCCCCAGCCCCAACGGGGCGTCACATACCAGCCCAGGGCAACGCCCTGGGTAACGGTCGAACCAACAAATTGCACCCTGCAGGGGTGCGACAATCATCCGATGCCCGTGCCGCAGTCCCCATGCCTTGTCTCGCCCCTGTAGGGCTCAATCACGTCTTCGTCTCCATTCCCAGGGCGTTGCCCTGGGCTGGTATGTCACCGCGCCTTCAGCGTTCCGGACGCGTTCCGCTATTGCGGAGGTCGCTTCCGCTTTCCGGAGACATGGGGTATTCCCGCCCGCCGTGGTTACTTGTCCGCACCCGCGGCGGGCGTGTCCTGGTGCGCCGCGAACGCGCCCAGGACCCGGCCGAACACGACCGTGAACGTCAGGTTCTTGTCGTCCTGGCAGACTTCGGGCAGGAGAAACTCGTCGATCTCGGTCAGCAGGGCCGGCACATCGCCCTCCTTGACCCATGAGCCTTCGAACACGATCAGTGTCGCCTGAACCGCGCCGGTGGACATGTAGTGCAGGTCCAGCGCCGCGAAGTCGGTCCCGTCGCGCCGCAGCAACACGCGTTCCGAACTCGGTGTCCGCAACAGCCGGGTGATGAAAATGTCCATGTGTCGCCGTACCTCCGATTGCCTCACCCATGATACCAGGCCAGCCAGAGCGCTCCGACAAGCCCAAGCGTAATCGCAAGCACCACCAGGCACCCCATGCCGCCGGCCTTCTTGCCGCTCGTCGTGTTGTAGTACACCCCGGTGCCAGGAATCGTCACGCGTGAATAGCGCCGGCCCTTGGCGTTCACTCCGGTCCGGAACCCTCCGCTGCCCAGGGAGTATCCCAGACCGGACTTGCTCGCATTGATCCGGAACGGCCCGAGGTTGACCGATTTTCTGTAGCACCAACCCATGACCGGACACTCCTTGTCCCTGCGCCGCTTCATTGCCGCCGAGATGCTGACACCGCCAACGCGCCGCCGACCTTGAAACGCGCCCGCTCACTGCCGCCCACGGAGATCAGGACTCGCACGGTCCACGTTGCGTTCCGCGTGCTGCGCCGTCTCGCATCGTAGACAACGCTCACGCCGTGCCAGACGGATTCCCGCTCTGCGCAACGGCACGGGCAAACGCCGGGACGACTTTGTCCAAGACCTGGCGGCTCAGAGTCTTGAACCGCTCCACGCGCACGTCCCAGGTATCTTCGCCGGGTTTGAACTCCACCTTGCAGAGTTCCATAACACCGGTTCCCTCGTAAATCTTCAGCGACCCGAGTTCCGCGCGCAGGTTCGCCTCCGCCCATTGCGCGTTCCTCTTCTCCGATTTCTTGTGACGCTGGTACAACCAGGCGCCGGCCTGCTTAGGCCCGAAAACGAGATACACACCGAGATCAAGTCGCGACACGAGCAGATTCACCTGGACGTCCACGACGTCCGTCGATTTGACCTGATAGCGAAAGAACCCGCCCCGCTCGAACGATTCCGCGATCGGGGACAGCGTCGTCTTGTACCTCTCGTTCAGTTCCGCGGCGAAAACATTGGCCATGTTGCGATTGTCGTAGCGTTCGTCATTGCTCGCCGGCATTTCCTGCGCTTCGGTCGAGACAACCGAGGAGAACGACAGCAAAGCACGCAGTCGATTGATTTCCTCAGGAGACAGGGTTTCGTCGTTGCCTGACCCCGACTGGACCGAGTGGTAGAAGGCGTCGACGAAGTCCCCCAGCCGCTGGTAGAACGCGCTATCCTTGTCAGCACCAAACTCGCCGCGTAGGTCCGCGAACTCTTTCCCGTTCTGAAGACCTTCAGGGTCGCGGAGCTTCTGGAACGTCTCGTCCGAGATCTCGCCATACTGCTTGGCCAGGTACCGATACAGCGGCTCATAGTACTGCTGCAGGCAGAGGATGGCGAAAAGTATCTTGGTCATCTCAGGGGTGTTTGTGTCCGCTCCTGCCAAAGTCTCCTGGCCGCCTTTCTCCCTCGGGACCATGTTCAGGAGCTGCAGCGAGTTGAAAAGCCGCTTGACGGTCCTCGGGTTGAACCCGACCGAGCAGTTGACCAGGTTGACGTAGTCGGTGACGTACTTGGCGGCAGATGCTGGATCCTTGGGGGCCTTCACATCGATGCGGTCGAGGAGTTTCGTGAAGTACTCCTGTACCTGGTACTGGGACACCGGCATGTTGAAGGGGACCTGGATGATCTTGTCGAAAAAGCTCTTCCCCTTGAGTTCCTCCTCGCTGAGGTTGAACTTTGCCTTGAGGCCCTGGATCACGACCTTGTAGTCCACGGCCAGGATGTAGACGCACTTGGGCAGATCGAGGAACAACTTGAGACTCTCGAGCAGTTCAACGGCCTTGACGGGAACCAACCGATCGAGATCGTCGATAAAAACGACCACCCTGTCGTGGGGCGAATCCCGCACCGCATCTCCGAGTTGCTCCTTCAGAGTCTTGATGTGCTTGGCCGAGTCGAAATACTCCTCCCCACGCGCGGCGGCTGCAGCCTCCTTTGCCGCACCGCTGTCGCCCGTCGCATAGGACGTCGCTAGGGACCCAAGAAACTTACCACCGGCGGCTAACCCCCGAACGCATTTCTTAAGCGAGGTGTTCGGCTTGTCGGCCTCGATCTCGTCGATGAAGGTCTTGAGCAGGGACAGGGCCAGCGTGTCCGCCATGGTGAACTGCGAGTACTGCCAGGTGTTGAACCAGATGACCTTGGTTCCCTGGTCCTTTCCCACCTCCTTGCGAATGAGATTCATGAGGCTGGTCTTGCCGCTGCCCCAATCGCCCTGGAGCGCGATGGTCATGGGCGTGTCGCAATGCTTAACGAACTCCACCAAGCCATGTGCGTACTCTGTGAGCCCAAGCGATTCCTCGCCCGGCTCCGAGATCGGCGTGTCTTTCAAGCCGTACGGGCGGTTCTCCATACCACACTCCTCCTGGGTTTCGTGCGTTCCCTGCTCCAGCATTGTGGCAGGCTGACTGGTAACCGCGCGGGGAGCGCCCTCCCGCGGCGGATATGTTTGCCGGAAATAGTCATCCATCCGCCGCCACACATCGGAACCCCGAACAATCTCGGCGGCCTTCTCCTGCGGCTTGTCGCCCGGCAAGATCCAGTTCGGGTGGTACTTCGGCATCAACAGGAAACAGCAGTCATCGTGGCGGCGGAACTCGGAGAGTTGCTCCCCGTGCTCGTTCACACCGGTCACGACCACGGCGGCCCACGCCACGGGGGTCGCGAGGCTGACGTTCACCGGTCGCGGTTTCCCGTTGGGGGTAGGCTCCAGATAGGACACAAGCGGCGTCTCTGGGAGCGCTGCGACCGTAGCCTGGGAAGCCTGAACCCAGTTGTCCGCCGTGTAACTGACATCGGCCTTGATCTCGACCACACCGCACAGCCGCGTGCCGTGCATGTCCAGGATGGCAATATCGGGGTACCACCGCTTGGCTCCGCCCGCGTGCGATCTCACACTGAACGGATGATCGACAAGCAGCGAGTATCCCGCCGGAATCATGTCCGCGACGGCCTGCGCGACCAGTTCTTCGACCTCGGACGCACACGCCTTCGAGCGGCCACGCCGGATCCGGTCGCTGATGGCTTTGCTCTGCTTCCGCTGCTGATACAAGCGCAGCACGGCCTCGGTGAATTGACGGAAATCCATTTCCCCCTCTTTCCTCGCGGTGATGGTCTTGCTCAAGGTCCGTGGCCGGAACAATCGCAGCACCCTATCGGTGAACTCACGCGAATCCATGATTCGTCGTCCCCACCCTGGGCAGTAGTTGATCCCCGATACGTCGCGGTGCCCTGCCGCTCGACGGTCAACGCTTCTCCCGCCTCATGGACGCCATCAGACTCGCCTTCTCCTTCATCAGTCTGGCAATTTCATTCCGCCTCGAGGCAATCTGAAGGTCGAAGCTGTGATTGGAGTTGATCCTCCGGGTCCTATAGGACGTTTTCAGGTCCCGACTCTTCGTGTTTTTGATGGACATCGCGATGTGTTGGTTCTCCAGTTTCTTCGTCGCGCGTAGTCGCGCGATGGCGTCTCTGGCGTGATATATCGCCTTCTTCTTGTTGTCGATCTGGTCGCGGTAGTACTGCTTGCTCATCCCGTGCCTCCCTGACGCTATGGCGCAAACTCCTGGCGGTGTCGCCGCTCGCCGGCCGGCCCCGGCTTGTGCCCCGCACTCGCCCACTGCAACGGCACATGCCAGCCTGCCGACGAAACCGGACCCCGCCCGCCAGGTCGAACCCGGCGGGCGGGTCATGCCGTAGTTCCAATCGCGTTCTCAATAGGTGTATTTGTCGTAGCCCTTTGCCGCTTGCTTGTCATTCAACTCCTGCAGGGTGTCCTTGTCCTCGGCCCCTGAGGTGTAGAACTTCTCGTCGCCCTTCTGGGTGCAGACCTGGACGTACAGGCCGAAGATTTCCCGCATGCGCGCCTCGAATGTCCCCACCTGCAGGTTTCCCACAATCTTGAAATCGCTGACGACCTTCACGGTTCGGACCTCGCTGATCTTGAGTTTCGGATCCAACGGCGTCATCGCCTCGCCTTTGGCCGCCTTGCCGAATTCGTCCTTGCTGAAGAACTGGACGCCAAGATGGGGGAACCGCGCCGTAAAGTCGCGCTGAAACCTCCCAAGTTGCTTCTGTCCGGTAATGTGGATCTCTGCCGCCACCACGATTCTCCTTCGTTTGTTCGCGCACAGGCATGGCCTCCCTACCGGGTTCCGACCCGGCGAGTGGGCCATGCCGTTGCGTATCCCGTTTGCCTTCTTAGTAGGTGTACTTGTCGAAACCCTGCGCGGGGCACTCGTCATTTGCCTCCTGCAGGGTCTTCTTGTCGTAACTCACCCCGGTCACGAAGTGCTCGCCGCCCTTCTGCACCATGACTTGGACGAACAGGCCGTACAGTTCCCGCATCCGGGCCTCGAACGTCCCGACATGAAGGTGCCCGACGACTTTGAACTCCGTGTTGTTCTTTACCGTCCGCACCTTGGCAATCGTGAGGTTGGGAGCCAGGCACACAGCCGGCTCACCCTTGGTTGTCTTCTCAAACTCCTCCTTGCTGTAGATGTTGATGCCGAGGTAAGGAAAGCTCGCGTTGAACTCCGTCCGTAACCTCCCAAGTTTCTTCATTCCGATGATGTTGATCTCGACGGCCATGACGATTCTCCTCCGTTTGTTCGCACTCAGGCATGGCCGCGCCCACCGGGTTCCGACCCGGCGGGCGGGTCCATGCCGTAACTCCGCTCGCGGTCTCAGTAGGCGTACTTGTCGTGGCCCTCTGCGGCGAACTTGTCATTCAGTTCCTGCAGGGTGCACTTGTCCTCCGCCCCCGACGTGTAGTGCCTCTTGTCGCCCTTCTTGTAGACGACCTGGGCGTACAGGCCGTAGAAAGCCAGCATCCGCGCCTCCAGTGTCCCGACCCCGAGTTGCCCAACGATTTTCAACTCCGTGTTGTTCTTCACAGTCCGGACCTTGCCGATCGTGAGTTTCGGGTCCAACTGTTGTATTGCTTCGCCCTTGGCTGCCTTGTCCATCTCCTCCTTGGTGTAGAACTTGATGCCGAGATACGGAAATCGCGCGGTGAACTCCTGCTGCAACTTCCCAAGTTGTTTCATGCCTATGATTCGAATCTCTGCCGCCATGACGATTCTCCTCCGTTTGTTCGTGAATTCTTCCCGACGACATCACCCGTGCCGTTCAGGCGCCGGGTGACCAAACGCTGTAAGTCACAATCGGACTGTTGTCGGCCTACCACCCCTTCGCTGGTTCGTTATATGTCTGTCCGTCTGAATCATTTCCCCCTGCGCCGGCCTATCGGGCCGCCACAGCATGAACCACGACAACACACACCCACGCCAAGAGCGTCAAGCCGGCGCCAAGGAGTAGGAGCATTCCCAGGCATCCCTTCTTGTTTTCCGGCGCACTCGGCGCCTGCACCTTTGCCGGTTCCTCCGAGGGTCTTGTCTCCTGTCCGCCGGAGACTTTGGACGACCGGCCCGGGAGGATCGCGCCTGGAGTGGCATCACTGCTGCCCTCGCGTGGCGTGGCCTTGATGGCCGCTCCGGACTCCGGGCGTTTGTCGTCCGGACACGCCGGAGTTTGGGAGATTGCAGGTGTTGCAGTGGCGGCCTTGTCGTCTTTCTGCGGCGGCCTGCCGCTTTCCGCCAGCGACATGTTGTTGTCGACCAGAAAGCTGTTGTCCGGCGACGCCACCTGCACCGCGAAACCCAATTGGTCTCGGATCTGGTTCTCGAAGTTGCGGACCAGCAGGCGGCCATGGGCCTTTACTTCCGTGCCCTGCTTGACCGTCGCTTCGGCGAGGGACCCCACGGTCGCCTCGTCGTCAGCAAAGTGCTTGCTGTTCCCCTTGTAGACCCGGAGCGTGCTGCCGAACTCGGCCTTGAACCGCTCCTTGAGTGTGCTGACCTTCATGTTCCCAGAAATGGGAAAATCAGCCATGACACCGTTCCTCCTCTGCTCTTCTCGGTCACCAGTTCCGTTGCACCTTGCGCGCTGACGGTCTCTACACCCGCAGAAAACGTCCCGACCACATCCACACTGCGGAGGCAACCGCCATTCCGCGTTGGTTTCGTCCGTTTCTCGATGGTCCTTCGTTGCTCGCGAGCGAACACGCGCGCTGTCCAGGTTAGTGGAACCACCGCCGGAACAGCCGTTCCGGGTTGTAGGTACCGGTCTTGTTGCGCACCAGGCGCATCATGACCGGCGTGAGCAGCGTCAGCGTCACGAGTGCGCTGGCGCGCGTTGTCCGTCGTTTCTTGCCGGTCTTGTCCTGCGGGTTCAGGAATGACAGGAGATGGGTCAGGAACAGGACCGCGAGGAAGACCTTTGTCGTGAGGGCCGCAAACCAGGCACCGTATCTCGGGTTGTCTTCCCACGTCCTGGCGCTGATTCTTCCGAGCAGCGCCACTTCAACGCCCACCAGGCCGAGCAGCAGGAGCATAAGCACGATCGCCGAGTCTGTCAGCGCATAGACCATCATGATTCCCGGCAGTGTGATTGTCGGCACGATGCCGAGCAGGGCAATAAAGAACAGGTCGTCGTAGTCGCGGTACACCGTGATCCTCCCGGTGAATCCCAGGTAGGCGCCGATGCCAACCGTGATGGCCAGGAGCAAGCAGATGATGGCCACGAAACCGAGAAACGCGGTTTCGGCGGCACTTCCATCGCTCGCCGACGGCGGTGGTTGGCCGGGCGACGGCTCGTTTGGTACGGCGGTCTGCGGTTGGATTGCCACCGCCGGCGCTGTCCCGTCCTTTGCGGGCGTCACATTCTTCTGGGCTGCGTCCTGCCCTGTGGCGACGTGCACCAGCGCATAGACCACAACAAGTGCCGCCAACCCAGACGGGAATACTGCAGGCATACGCGCGGCGAGTGCGCCAGCGCGCCTGACCACACCACGCCTTGCTCGGGACGCTATCTGCATTCGATCCCCTGCCACGCCACCCGCCCCGGTCGGACCGATTCCCACCGATGTCCTGCGTGAATGCTACACTTGGCACCCGGACAGAATGTGTCCGGGGCCTTCACTCGCCCGCTTTTTCGCGACCTGTGCAAGCACGTCCACATAGATAGCCGGCCCGCGTGGCGGCCTGGATACTCTCGCTTGTAGTGGGCTCGCAGTGCGCGGGACGAAGTGCAGCGCCAAGAGCCCATCCGGCGCGGGGCTTTGGCTGCGGGGATGGTGTCTTGCCCGGCGGACGACCGCCGGGACTGCGACACCACTACGAACGGTGCCGCGATGCCTGGCGAGGCGAGGACGGACGTGCTTGCGCAGGTCAAAAAAAGAGGGCGCAACCTTCCGTCCATGCCTACTCGAGGGACCGTCACGCCCCGTGAATCGAACATGGCCAGAAAGCGCGCCCAGGTGGGCGCGCCACTGGCAGGTGCGTTCGATTCACTCAAAAGTGTGACGGTTTTCGAGTAGGCGTCGCCTGCCGCGACGCGAAAGCTATTCAGTTGTCAGTGTGGTGCCGTTGTTGCTTTGGTTTGCTCCTTGTCTTGCGGCGGAGTCATGCAGTGACCGGCAGCGGGACATCTGCCCCGCTACGTCTTCGTGGCTTGTCGCCGCTGCATTGCCCGGCGGCTGATTTCCTCTCCGCTGAGTTCGGCGAAGAGGGACTGCCGCCACTTGGTGTAGTCGAACTTCTCGCGTTGGATCAGGCAGATGAATCGTTCCGCCTCCACCAATCCCATGGCTTTGGAGAGGAGTTCGAAACCGCGCAACTTGAGTTCAGAATCCACCATCATTGTTCACTCTCCCGCTCCATCACGAAATCGACGGGATTGCGAATGCGAAACCCCCTCCCGGACCTTGTGCGTTTCCCATGCGCTATCAAGCGCTTGCACAGAATCGACAATAGCCCCGAAAAGGCGACGGCGCAAGCGGCCGCGCGGTATCTCGGTAATGCGTCACAGGCAGTCACGGCGGCGCCAGCGCCGTTGAACGTGCCGGGACGCAGGTGAAACGTCGGTGCATGGTGGCTCAGGTCCGGATCGGCAGCCAGGGCTGATGGGGCGCGGCGCTTTTCCCAATGTACCGATTCGCGGCCGCCGCCACGGCATTGAACGCTTCCGCCGCGCCGTCGACCAGGGGGGCCATCATCTCGCGGTGGAGTGTTTCACTGCTCATAGATGACTGTCCCGGTCTCTTCGGCGAACCGCGCGAAGGGCGTCGGCTCGGACAGGTCCAGGAGATCGACCTCCACCTCCACCTCATCCAGGAGTTGGCCAACGGTTTGCAGGAACGCACGCGGCGACAGCCCCGCATAGGCCAAGTCGAGATCACGTGCCTGCCTGGGGTCGATCCGGGCACTGCCGAACAGCACGACCCGCGTGGCACCGTACCGGCGCAGAATTTCGACACTCTTGGCGATGGCGGTCTTGGAAACAGCCATGGTGACCCCGTGCCTCCGCCTGCCGTTGAGGGCCCCAACCGAGGCCCCTGCTCAATGACGGCCTGAACGTCTCCATTTTCAGGCTCGACAAGACAATAGCCGGACCCTATCGCGAAAGCACGCGGCAAAGCACGCGGTGGCCGCGCGGTCGCCGCCGCACTTGACCGGACCCAACAGTGGTTATACAGTAGGGTATAACCATCGAGGGCAATGAACCCGCGCGCGATGCGGAAGGGCCAGAATCATGCTTGCCAAGGTTTTCGCCAAAGGACAGGTCGTCATTCCCGCGGATGTGCGCCGGCAGTTCCATGTCGAGGTCGGCGACTTCCTCGATATCGTGCCGCGCCCGGACAGCGGCTGCATCGAGTTGCGCCGGCCAGCGGCACTGAAGTCCGGGGCCCTGGGCGGGTCTCTGGCCAGCTACCGGAAGGGCCGGGCCTTGCCGTCCAGGAAAGAGATGCATGACCTTCTCAGGAAGGGGATTGTGCGGGATGCGCAGCGTTCTTGACACGAATGTGATCGTCCGGTTCCTGGTCGAGGAACCAGGATCGATCCCGGCCAAGTTTCGGGGCGTGTTCACGTTCTTCCCGAAGCTCGAGACGGGTGAAGTGGCTGCAGAGTTGCCGGCACTGATGGTATTCGAGGCGTTCTTCGTACTGACCAGCTACTACGAAGTTCCCCCGGCCGAGGCCGCCTCGCGTCTGGCCGACATTGTGGGCTTCAGGGGCGTGATCATGGGCGAGAAGCGGGTGATCGCGCGGAGCCTGAAGATCCTCCAGGACCGGAACATCGGCTTGGTGGACGCCTACATCGTGGCCTTGTCCGAGGCGACCGGCGTCAAGACCGTGTACTCGTTCGATGCCGGCCTTGCCAAGTACGGTCTGGAGTTGCTGGACGTGAAGTAGGGGCCCCGGGGACCTGCGCTCAGTTCCTGTCGAGGAAGTCGTTGATGTCGTCCTTGATCCAGAACGTCGGGCGCCAGCCGGACATGCGCTGCCGCTCCTCGCCGTTGTTGAAGAAGACCCACAGCGGGACCCAGCGTGTCCCGTACGTGCTGCCGAGCGTCGGGCACACGGCCACGTCCACGGTCACGAACGTGACCCTGCCGGCGTAGTCGTCCGCCAGGTCCGGGAGCGCTTTGAGAACCTTGTGGCAGGTACCGCACCCGGGCGAGTGAAAGATCGCGATGACCGGCCCGCGCGCCTGCAGTACGGCCTTGCTGAACTCCGCTTCGGTGCTCACCTCGACTGCCCGCGAGACCCGTTCCTTTGCACCGAACGAGACGCATCCGGAAAGCAACGCGCCGCCGACGACGAGCGCGGCTACGACATTCAGACGGGTCAGGGTCTGCCACATGGTATGGGTGCGGACGCCGCGTGAATTCACAGGGCTCACCATGGTCGGACTCCTTCGTTGGTCTGCGGTTTGGGCGGGTACGCGCTGACACCCACATCCACGTTGGATCCAAGTTAGCCGGTGACACCGGCGAAAGCAAGCCACGGCGTGAGGCGTCAGCACCCCACCGAGACGAGCTCGGTGGCGGCGCAGAGCGGCCCGCGAGGGCTGGCGCCCAGAGTGGTCGGAGCGGCTCGCTCCGACACCCGCGGGAGCGAGCCGCTCCCGCCACTTTGGCCAGCCACCCCCAAACCTGCACCCGCGACTGACGCAGCACAGTTCCCGTGCAGCCGCGGCTTGAAAAAGCTCCAGGGCCATGGTTCATTGTCCTTGGTCTCCAAGGCCGCGAAGCGCCAGCGTGCGATGTCCGCAGAAAGGAACCGCCCATGAAGCCGATGACGACCCGCGATCGCGTTCAGGCCGTGCTGAACTTCCAGCCGTTCGACCGCCTGCCGGTCATCGAGTGGGCCGGCTGGTGGACGGAGACGATCGACCGCTGGCACCGGGAAGGACTGCCCGCCGCACTCACGGACCGCTACGACATCTGCCGGCACTTCGGGCTCGACCTGCTCAAGCAGGTCTGGTTCGGCGTCATGCGCCCGGGCGCGCCGCAGCCGGCCGGCCACGGCCTGGGTCTCGTGCGGAACATGGACGATTACGAGCGCCTGCTCCCGTTCCTCTACCCGCTGCCGGCCGTGGACCCGGCGTTCTGGCGCGCCTGGGCCGCGGAACAGCAGCGCGGCGACGCGGCGCTGTGGTTCACCATCGAGGGTTTCTTCTGGTTTCCGCGCCGGCTGCTCGGCATCGAACCGCACCTGTTTGCGTTCTACGACCAGCCCGAACTCATGCACCGCATCAACGCGGATCTCAGCGACTGGCACCTGAAGATCCTCGACGAACTCTTTGCCGTGTGCACGCCGGACTTCATGACCTTTGCCGAGGACATGAGCTACAACCACGGGCCCATGCTCTCGAAGGAACTGTTCGACGAGTTCATGCTCCCGTACTACCGCAAGGTCGTGCCGCGCCTGGTCCAGCGCGGCGTGGTCGTGCTCATCGATTCGGATGGCGATATCACGGTACCGGCGCACTGGTTCGAGACGGCCGGGATCCAGGGCATTCTGCCGCTCGAGCGCCAGGCGGGCGTGTGCATCGCGAAACTGCGCCGGGAGCACCCGCGCATGCGCTTCCTCGGCCACTTCGACAAAATGGTCATGCACAAGGGCGAGAAGGCGATCCGTGCCGAGTTCGAGCGGCTGATCCCCACCGCGGCGGCGGGCGGCTTCATCATCGGCTGCGATCACCAGACGCCGCCCGGCGTGTCGTACGAGGACTACCAGCTCTACGTCCGGCTCTTCCACGAGTACGCCGCCGTGGCTGGCCGCTTGTCCCGCGACGCGTAGCGGGAGAGGCGGGGTTGCGCACCCCGCACCCGCGCCAAAGGGCCATTGGCCCTCTGGACTCCCGAGGGGATTGCGGAGTGCGCACCGCGGCCGCGGTGCGCACTCCGCAATCCCCAGTGAAGTCCGGGGGGGCAGGGCCTGCCCGTCAAGACAATGTCGGCGGCTTGTGCGGATTCCGCCAGGTGGTGTTTCGCGACGTGGAGCAAGGCTCCTGCCTTGCTGCCTCGTCCCGGAACCGCGTCTGGGGGGCGTTACCGGCCGCCGGGCACGGCAATGCCGCGCTGGGACAGGAGAGTGCCTTCGAGCCGGTAGAGGCTGGTGAACGCTTCCAGCAGCCCCACGCGGGCTTCCTCTTCAGTGATCTGGCTGCTGGCCAGGTCGCGCTGGGCGCCTGCCACCAGAAGCGTGGTCGACCTGCCGACGCGGAACTTTTCCGTCTCGGCGCGGAGTGTTTCCTGGCGCAGCCGGCTGGTGGCCGCACTGGCGGTGACCACCTCGCGGGCGCGTTCGATGTCGACATAGGCGCTGCGGACGTCCAGTTCCACCAGGCGTTCCAGATTGGTCAGCGCCAGTTGCATCTGTTCCTGGTTCAGCGTGGCACGGCGGTGGCTGGCCTGGGCGTCGCGGTTGCCGAGCGGCCACTGGAACGTCAGGCCGGCCATGAGGTTGTAGTCCTCGCGGCCGATGTTCTCGGCTGAACGGAAGAACGATCCGGCGTATCCCGTCTTTCCGAGCTGAATGAAGAGGTCCAGTTTCGGCAGCAGTCCATTGCGCGTGCTGACGATATCGAGTTCACCGGACTTGAGGCGGAGCCGCGCCTCCTCCAGGTCGTGCCGGTTGGTGAGCGCCAGAGCCACATGCGTTTCGACGGCGCCGAGGGTGATGCCCGGGACCGTGGCTCGGTCCTTCAACACCGGCTGCCGTGACCACATGTCCGGGCCGGAGGGCGAGAGCAGGTGCAGCAGCTGCAGGCGCGTCTTGGCCAAGTCGCCCCGGGCGCGGATCAACTGCTCGCGCCAGCCGGCGACTTCCGCTTCGGCAGCCGCTTGCTCCGTTTCGGCGAGTTTCCCGACCTGGATACGTTCGCGCGTCTCCTGAAGCTGCTGTTCGGCGATCTTCAGCGATTCGGTAAAGATCTCGATGCGCCGGGCGGCCAGGGTCAGTTCCCAATAGGTTGTTTCGACTTCGGCGGCCAAGGCTTCGGCGAAACCGGCGAGTTCGTGCTCTGAGGCAAACGTGCTGAGTCGGGCCTGCTGCAGCCGGATCAGGTTCACGTCGCGGCCCGCGCCCTGCAGCAACGCCTGGGTCACGGTCAACTGCGGGCCGGTTGCGAACTGCGCGTCGCCGCCGCCGGCCGGTGCGCCGCTGTACTGCGCCGCCGCTCCCAACTCGACGGTCGTGCCGGTCGGGAGGAACTCGCGGACCGCGAACGCACCGTTTGTCTGGTCGGTGATCGCGTCGTGTGGCGTTGCGGACAACTCGGCCCGGCCGCGGGAGCGCGACAAACTCCCGGCCAGTACCGGGTCGAACACCGCCTGTTCGGTCGCTTCATACGTCCGGCGGATATCGGGTGTCAGGCGTTCTACAGCCAGCGCCGGATTGCCCTCGAACGCCATGACCAGTGCCTCGCCCATAGACAGGGGCAGGTCCCGGCCCGTCGCACCGGCAACCGGCGCTTGTGGCTGGACGGCGGGGGCTGCCACGGCGGCGGGCTGCGGCGCCGGCGCGGTCGTGGCCGCAGGTTCTTGGGCCTGTGTCACGGCCCAGCCCAACGCCACCGCCCCCGTCGCGACCCCAAACGCACAGTGGAGACCACGGAACCGTGAAGTGAGACATGTCATGGTGTGAGACTCCAGCAACTTTTGGCCTCAACGTGAAACGCAGGCTCTGGGCTGCCGATCCGTGCGATTCCTGAACCTATTGCCACAGGCTCGGGCTAAGTTTCCGCATCCAGTTCCAGCACCACCTTGCCGCACTGGCGCGACTCCATGGCGGCGAAGCCCTTCTCAAACTCGGCAAACGGGAAGCGGTGCGTGAGCACCGGCGCGATGTTCAGTCCGGACTGGAGCATGGTCTGCATTTTGTACCACGTCTCGTACATCTCGCGGCCGTAGATGCCTTTCAGCGTCAGGCCCTTGAAGATGACCTGGTCCCAGTCGATGCGCGTGGCGGCCGGCAGGATGCCGAGCAGCGCGATGCGGCCACCGTGGTACATGCTCTCGAGCATAGCCTCGAAGGCGTCGCCGTTCCCGGACATTTCCAGGCCGATATCGAACCCGATCATACCGAGCCGTTGCATGGTTTCGCGCAGGGTCTCGTTCTTCGAGTTCACCGCCGCGGTCGCGCCCAGCTTGCGCGCCAGGGCGAGCCGGTAGTCGTTCACATCGGTGATGACGACGTTGCGCGCGCCGACAAACCGCGAGATGGCAACGGCTATCAGCCCGATCGGGCCGGCGCCGGTGATCAGCACGTCTTCGCCGACCATGTTGAAGGACAGTGCGCAGTGCGCCGCATTGCCGTACGGATCGAAGATCGCCGCGATCTCGGATGGGATCTTCGCGTCCAGGTGCCACGCGTTCGACGCCGGCAGGCTGAGGTACTCGGCGAAGCAGCCGTCGCGGTTGACGCCCAGGCCGATGGTGCGCGTGCACAGGTGCCGACGCCCGGCGCGGCAGCTCCGGCAGACACCGCACACAATGTGGCCCTCGCCGGAAATGCGCTCCCCGACCTGGTAGCCGTTGACCTCGCTGCCCATGGCGACGATCTCGCCCACGAACTCGTGCCCGATGACCATCGGCGGCTTGATCGTCTTCTGCGCCCAGGCGTCCCACAGGTAGATGTGCAGGTCGGTGCCGCAGACGCCGACCTTCTGAACCTTGACCAGCAGGTCGCCATGCCCGAACTCCGGCACCGGAACCTCGCGCAGTTCCAGGCCGCGCCCCGGCTTCGCCTTCACCACCGCTTTCATCGTCTTTGTCATCGCCGCCTTTCCACGGACTGCCCCCCAAGCCCCAGACATTCAGCGTCACTCTAGGATAGCGCGAGGGGGCGGCGAAAGCAAGAAGGGGGGGGCGGCCTGAGGACAGGCCACCCCTAGTTGCCAGAACGACCCGGACAAACAGTGAGTAACGCCCACACATGATCGGGCGCATCCGCCCGGGGGGCGCTGACGCATTGCCGGGCGGGGCTGCAAGGCGGGAGCCTTGCCCTACTGTCGTGGGGCCGGAATTGCAGGGGGAGACGGTCGGCGTGCCGCTACGGGTAGTAGCTGACGGTGACCGGGGTGTACGTGCTGTGCCACTTGAACTTGGACCACAGCTCGTTGAGCCGGGCGCGCTTTACGGAGATGTCGGCGCAGACGATGTTGATGCCGCGCCAGTGCCGGTCCACGCAGAACCGGCCCATGCTGGACCCGCCCCCCTGTGACGGCTGTGATCCGTCCCAATACGAGGGCGGCGGTGCGTCCCCATTCCCCGGCCAAGCGTCGACCCAGTTCGCGTCGCCGAAGAATGGGATGATCGTCGGGTCCGTCATCTTCCGGAAGGAGCACCAGTAGGAACCTGTCCCCGGGTTCGCGGTTGTGCCATTGTGGATCCAGGAGTTAAGGGCATAGCTGCCGTAGTTCGTGCCCCACCCCGGCCCCCAGGCAACCTTGGCCCGGCCCCAGCCGGCCGTGAGCTGGTCGCTGGCTGAAACCTTGGTCGCCGGGCAGAGCCGGGCGGCGTCGTCGCCGCCGTGATAGGGCTTGTACAGATTGATCCAGAAGGTTTCGTTCGGGAGCACGCCGACAATTTTGTTGTCATAGGGCGAGAAATACTCGTCCCATTCATTGGCGTACATGGTGATGGCCATGCCCATCTGGCGGATGTTCGACTGGCACTGGCTGTTGTAACCCTTCTCCTTGGCCATACTCAGGGCGGGGAGCAGGATGGAAGCCAGGATCGCAATGATGGCAATGACGACCAGCAGTTCGATGAGGGTGAAGAGGCGCTTCATGACGAATACCTCCCGGGGAAAGCACCACCAACGCAAGACCGCTCGTTTCGGTGCTATACTAATACCACACAATACGATACATCCGACATCCGCGAAAGGCAACGTGACGGCTGCGCAGGGCTGTTTCAAGATCGGGTCACGCCGCATGGGAACGCTCCGTATCGACGCGCGTTCAGTAGGGCCGGCCTGTCCCCAGGCCGGCCCCCCCCGGCGTGGGGACACGCCGGGGGTACTTGTCGGTCCCGCAGGCGGAGAATCTTGAAACAGCCCTGACGGCTGCGCCGGTGGTAATGCGTCAGTGTGTCCCGGGATGCGACGGCCCGGTCATGTTGGGCTGGTACTGCGGCGTTTCCGTCTGAGTACCGCCTTTCAGGCGGAAGTGGCAGCGACGCTTCAGCGAGCGGGTGCACGGCGCTGACACCCGAAACCTGAAACCTCTCTTGGGACAACGCCAGACAGGAAGACGACACCATGTTCATCGACGTGCACACCCATGCGTACCGCTGTCGCGCGCCGGTCTTCAACTTCCCGCTGCCGGAGGAGGTCCTGAAACGGTTCGACGAACTGCAGATCGAGAAAGGCGCGGTGCTGCCGCTCATCGGGCCGGAGGTCTACATCCCACAGGCGAACGAGGACATTCTCGAAATGGCCGAGCGCTGGCCGGATCGGTTCGTGCCGTTCTGCAACGTCGACCCGCGCTGCGTCAGCAACTCGCCCGACGCGCCGCTCGGTGACGTGCTGCGCTATTACCGCGACAAAGGCTGCCGCGGCCTGGGCGAACTGATGCCGAACCTGCCGTTCCTCGACCCGCTGGTGCAGAACCTGTTCAAGCACGCGCAGGACGTGGGCCTGCCGATCACGATCGACATGTCCAGCCGCTGTGGCTACGGCGGCGGTTACGGACTCTACGACGACCCCGGACTGCCGCAGATCGAGGCGTGCCTGCGCCGGTTCCCGAAGCTGGTCATTGTCGGGCACGGCCCGCCGTTCTGGGCGGAGATCGCACGGCTCGAAACGGTCGGCGACCGCGCCGGGTACCCGAACTACCCGGTGCGCGAGGAAGGCGCCGTGCCGAAACTGTTCCGGCGTTACCCGAACCTGTGGGCGGACCTCTCGGCCGGCAGCGGCTACAACGCCCTGGCGCGCGACCCGGAGTACGCGGTGAAGTTCCTCAACGAGTTCCAGGACCGGCTCATGTTCGGCACCGATATCTGCACGCCGACCCAGGACTTGCCGCTGGCGGGGTTCCTGCTCAAGCTCAAGGACGCCGGCAAGCTCCCCGAGCCCGCGTTCCGCAAGATCGCCCGCGAGAACGCCATCCGCCTGTACAAGCTGTGAGGGGCGACCGGATTTGATCCGCAGCGGCCGGCAGTGGCGCGGGACCTCCGGGACCGCAGTAGAGTGCTCGGGGCCGTCCCGGCCCGAGGTCCTCGGCCGGGGACCGGCCCGAGTACCCTGCTTCGGCGCGGGACGCGCCGAGCCACTGTGCGCTCGGTCGCAGCCGGGCCTGCGCCCGTCCCCCCGCCCGTCACTCCGGCTTGATGCGCACGGCGGCGAAGCGCCACTTGGCCAGGGGCAGGCGCAGGACGCCGCCGGTCGCGTCGAGCGGCTGATCGGTGAGCGCATCCCAGGCGAGCACGTCGCTCCAGCCGAACGCTTTGAAGTTCAGGGTCACGGTCGCATCGGCGTCGCTGTCGCCCAGGTTGCTGACGAAGAGCAGCAGTCCGTCCTTCTTGCGCTCATAGGCGGTGGCGTAGACCCCGGCCGGGGCGCAGGTGATGCGGTCGGCATTGTTCCAGTACGGGTACAGGGTCGCGTCCTTGAACGGGAAGCGATCGTACATGCGCCACAGCGCCGAGGTCTGGAGGAGGAAGTCGGGGGTACTGGGACGAATGAGCACGCCGTGCAGGAGCGAGTAGGCAATCATATCGCGGCTGTAGTAGGGCCGGCCCTCGTAGACGAGGAGCTCGGACGGAATGCCCCACTGCCGGCCCATGAGTTCGGTCCGGAACGAGTCCATGGGCAGCACGTCGAGGGTTCGCGCCCCGGCTTTGTGCGTGTCGAGCTGTTCGCCGCCCCAGGTGCTGGTGCCCCAGGCCAGCGTTGGCGTGACCATGACGGTCGAGTTGTGGATGTTGAGCTGCCCGGCCGGCTTGCGCTGGCGTGTCAGGACGTAGAGCCGGCGCATGAACTCGCGGGTGCCGAAGATGTCGTAGGCCGGCCGCACCGTGCCGTCCGGCGCGGTGTAGCCGCAGCCATGGGTCTGGTTGTTGCAGGGCGAGGGCCACTCGGGTCCGTCGAGGTACCAGCCGTCGTTGCCGAACTCGTCGATCAGCTTCCCCAGATGGTAGAGGCAGAAGTCCTTCCACGGGCTGTTCCAGCAGGCGATGTAGGCGTTCTGCGGCGGTTGCCGCGTGTAGGCCCCGGACCGCGGCGTCTGCAGGGCTTCCTCGGAGTACAGCTCCCACTCGGGTGCGTTGTCCGCAAACTGCCGTGACATGTAGAGCAGCAGGTTTACGCCGGCGCCGTGCGCGCCGTCGACCAGACTGCGCAGCTTCGGCCGGTTCTCATCGGTCACGTACGGGTGCGACTGGTACGGGGACCAGTGCTCGTGGAAGCAGATGGTGCGCACGCCGAGATCTGCCAGGCGCCGGAGCTGCGTGACCGCGCGCGCCGGATCCCAGGTCGGGCCCTGACCGAACTTTGCCGGCCCGAACACCACGCTCAGCCCGGCCTCGCCGAGCAGCTTGCCGCCCGGCTTGCCGTAGTCTTCGAAGTGATCGAGCAGCAGCGTGTCCGCGTCGGGCGCGTACTCGCCGGGCGTCTCGGCCGGCGGTCGCGCCACCCGCAGAATGCGGAGTTCGTCGATCGCCGCCATGGGTTCGGCGCCGCCGATCTCAATGACGGCCTTCTCGGGCGAGATGGGGATAAAGCCGGCGTTCGGGCACTCCGCCACCAGCTTGCCGTCCACGTACATTCGCACCATGTCGCTCCAGGTCAGCGCCAGGTGATACCACTGGCCGACGTTCCAGTCGATGGGCGCGCCGGGGTTCAGCGTGACCTTGCCTTCTTTCCGCGCCCAGGCGACCGGCCCCTGCACGTGCTGGTTCCAGTAGAAGCCGCAGTTCGTGCCGTGGCCCATGTCCGCGTCCCATTTCACCGTGAAGATGCTGCGGTTCGTCATGTTCTTGCGCTCGGCTTGGGGCACGCCGCGCTCGGGGTTCTCGAACGCCGGCCGGTACCAGCACTCGACCGTGCCCTGCTCCGGGTTCAGCCGGCCGGCGGCCGGGTAGGTGACGGCGCCGCCGATCGAGGCCGGCGCACTCTCCAGCCCGTATTGTCCGTGGTGCGTGATCCGGTAGTCCCAGACGGTCTTCTCGGGGTCTTTTACCGGCGTGGCGTGAAATCCAAACGTGTACTCGAGCGGGCCGGCGATCTGCTGCTCGCCCTGGATCAGGCGGCAACGCAAGACCACGGCCAGCCCCTCGCGCCGGACCGTCAGCGCCTCCTTGGCGCCGAGCGGGAACCAGTTCCGGTCCGACTCGCAGAACCAGGCGAACCCGCGGTCTTCGTCCCCGAGCCACACAAACGGTTTGAAGCCGTACGACCAGCCATCCGCCGGCAGCGCGGCGCTGTTCGCAATGCTGCCCCACTGGCCGGGGAAATGGTACAGGTATCGGGCATGCTCGGGTTTGAGCGGAATCTCGAGGCTCAGGTCCTGCAGTGTTGCCACGCCGGCATCCGGCGTGAGTTTCAAGTCGACGCGGAGCATGCCGTCGAACTCGACGGTTGTGCTGCCGGACAGGGTGACGCCGGCCGCGCGTGCGGTCCCGGTCAGAGTCACCCGATCGTCGTCGCGCACTGGGAATTCGACCTTGTCGCCCGTCCAGGCGAGTGGTGCACCATTCGCGCGGCCGGTGAGCGTGATCGGGCCGGCCAGCACGGACGTGTCGCGCGTCACGACCTCGGTCGGCAGGATGGATCGGGTGAAGCGGTACGAGCGACCCCAGCACCGCACCGCGTCCTTCTTGACCTTGAGCTTTGTCCACGGGGCAGGGACCTGGTCGGTGAGCCCTTCCCGCGTGCCCAGCCAGGGCGGCTGCAGCGGACTGTCCACCGTCTTGTCAACGGCGAAAACCTGGCCCGTCACACGCTGCGTAGCGCTGGCCTTGACCACCAGCTTCCCGGCCGGGATCTGTGTACCGGGCAACTCGACTTTGACCTCGCCGGTCTTCGGGTCCGGCGCGGTCTTCCGCTCCAGGATCCGGCCCTGCGGTCCGTCGACGGACACGACCACATCGGTGTCCGCGGCGGGGAATGCGGTCGCGTCAGGCCGCACGTCGAGCCGCAGCAGGTTCGTCGTGATGAACGCGCGCACCGCCAGCTCGAGCGGCTGGCCCACGTGCAGCGTCCACGACTGCACGAGCAGCGGCCCGCCTGGCCCGGCCGCGCTGCAGTCCAACAGGTAGTTGCCGCCCTGCGGGAAGCCTTGCGCCTGTGGAATGGCGACCGGCAGCGGCACAGCCACCCCCGACTCCAGGCTGCGGACCTCGCGGGCCAACTCCTGCGGCTTGTCATCTGTCCCCGCCCGGCTCAGCACCCAGGTCAGGTCCACCTTGCCGGCGCCGACCGCCTGCGCACGACACTCGCCGAGCCGCAGCGCGTCCGGGCCGGACAGGCTCACCGCGGTTTGGGTCCCGAACGCCAGGTGCGCGAAGTGCGTTGGGTCGTGCAGGCCGCGCGACAGGGGTGACCAGGTCAGGATGCCGCCGAGCCAGCCGGCGTTCACGGCCACGTTAAACCCCGCAACGTGCCCGGCGGCGGGTGGCGCCGCTTCCATAGCCTTCCACGGCAGGAAAATCTCCGCAGACCAGCGGCCCGGTTCGTTCACCGCCGCGGCCTGCCACTCGGCGTTGTAGCTCTTGTCCCCTGCGATGCTGTCAAACTCCGTGCCCAACGCGTTGACCGCGAACTGGTAGTTCTTTTTGTGGGCGTGCGCCAGGTCGACGTGAACTTCGATCGAGTCGTCCTGCCAGACGGTGCCGTCCCAATCGGTGGCGTGCGCTTTGGCCTTTTCGCCGGGCGGCAGCGGCGCCTCGACGCCGATCAGGAGCCCCTCGTCGTGCCAGGCCAGGCGCAGCAGCGGCTGATGCCCCGACAGCCGCTGCGAACCCAGCATCACGAACCCGCTCAGCGTCGTGGTCCCGGCCCATTCCGTCTCGTCCAGTCGCCCGTCGATGGACGGAAGCTTGGCGATCTTCAGAATCGTCACTCGGGGCCACGCCGCGTCGGTTGGCGCACCCGCTTGGACTGCCTGCAGGAACAGCACGACGCCCACTACGCTTGCCGCTGCTCGATGGAAAAACATGGTTCAACCTCCCCGCTGCACGAATACTGACCACTGGAACCGTAACGCTACACCGGGCCGCTGCCCAAGTCAAGAACCGTGGGACCGTAATAATAATGCGTCAGTCGCGGGTGGAGATAAGGTCGAAGTCTGACCTGGGCTGACGCCTAAAGTGGTCGGAGCGGCTCACTCCGACACCCGCGGGAGCGAGCCGCTCCCGCCACGTTGGCCATTTACCGCCCAACCGTGCACCCGCTACTCCCATGTTACTCGCGTGTCACTCTGCGCCGCCGCCCGGCTCGTCCGGGCGGGGCGACGATGGGGGGAAAAGGGNC
>MHBL01000295.1 GCA_001803235.1 Lentisphaerae bacterium RIFOXYA12_64_32 | reverse complement strand
CGGGTGGCGATAGGGTCGAAGGTTGGCCGGGGTTGGCGTCTAAAGTGGTCGGAGCGGCTCGCTCCGACACCCGCGGGACCGAGCCGGTCCCGCCACGTTGGCGAGCCCCCCCCCAGCCCAGCGCCCGCCACTGACGCATTACCGTCACTCCCGCAGCCCGCTTGACGGCGGGGCGATGCCGCACTACCGTGACATCTGTGTTTTTCCTGCGGCTGCGGGCCGCTTTTCATCCTCAACCCAGAAGGAGTCGAGCCATGTCCAAGACACCTATTGCCCTGCAGTTGTATTCGGTGCGCGGCGAGTGCGGCAAGGATCTTCCCGGGACGCTGAAGGCGGTCGCGAAGCTGGGTTACCAGGGTTCCGAGCCCTGGGGCTACGGCGGCGACAAGCTTGAGTGGCAGGGCCACCCGGTGAAGGCCATTCGCAAGATGTACGACGACAACGGCCTGGTATGTTGCGGCATCCACCTGCAGACCCAGGCGCTGATGGGCGACAACCTAGCGCGGACGATCGAGTTTAACCAGACGTTGGGCAACCGCTTCCTGGTCATTGCCGCCGACAAGCCGCGCATGTCGGCGCTGAACACGATCCTCGAACTGGCCACGATCCTGAACAACGCGGCCGAGAAGCTGCGGCCGCTCGGCCTGTTCGCCGGTTACCACGCGCACGCGTTCGATTTCGCCACCGTCGATGGGCGGATCGCCTGGGACATTCTCTTCTCCTGCACCCGGCAGGACGTGATCATGCAGATGGATATCGGCAACTGCATGAGCGGCGGCGGCGACCCGGTCAACACCATGCGCAAGTTCCCTGGCCGCGCCCGGAGCGTGCACATGAAGGATTTCGGCGGGGCTGAGGGGGCGGTGATCGGGGAAGGCAAGGCGGACTGGACCGAGGTCTTCTACGTCATGGACACCGTGCAGCGTCCGGAATGGTACGTAGTCGAGGAAGGCGGCAAGGATGGGCTGGGCTTCGACGTCTGCGCCCGCTCGCTGGCGGCCCTGCACAAATTCGGGCGTTGAGCGGGAGGGTTGGGGTGCTGGGGTGGGGTCGTGGTTCGGGCTGTGATGGAACCGGCAGGCAGCCCTTGGCCGGTGGGGGCATTCTGCGCTTGCGAACGGCCTTCACTCGAAGCCCCCCCAACACCCCATTGCTCCCAATACCCCACCCCCGATTGCCCCCCCATCACCCCAGGACGCCGGCGCCGAGGAAGAAGGCGACCAGCTTGCTGTCCAGTGCCGTGCCGTCGGCCTGCTGGCGCTGCAGCAGCCCGGGGATCTCCGCTTGGCGGCAGAGGAGAATCTCCAGGTCTTCGCCCTCGTCGAACGCCGTCTGGGGGTTGCGGTTCGGTTCCAGGTTTTCGTCCACGTCCATCCGCGCGATGTGGGTGAACTCGGACGTCATGCCGGGTGAACTGTAGCAGGCCGGGCCGAACCATGAGATGGTTCCGGAGTAGCCGGTCTCCTCGCGGAGTTCGCGCACCGCGGTTGTCGCCGGCGGTTCGGCCGGATCAATGAGGCCGGCGGGGAACTCCAGCGTGTAGCGGTCCAGCGGCGGCCGGTACTGTCGGACCAGCACGTAGCGTCCGGACGGGCGCAGCACCGCGATCACCATGACGGCGCCATGCTGGTGCTGGCGTGCGGCCGATTCCCAGGTGCGGTTGCGGCCGTGGTGGTCGGCGTAGCGGATCTCGTCCAGCCGCAGCCACCGGCCGGCCGCCACGGTGGTCAGACCCAGTTGCACGGGGCGGGTACAAGTCTGCATTCGAGTCGCGACCTCACTGTCTTGGCTGCTCGGCGGCTGCGTCGCATCGCGCGAGGGGCGGGAGTCCCGGCTTCATCCAGAGATTTCGCCGTGGCAAGCGCATGCTGGGGGGCTCCCGGACCACCGAACCCTGAACCCTCCCTGCCTGAGTAGTTACCATTGGGTCTTACCCCGACGCGCCGGAGTCGGCGGGGTCGGGCTTGGGCCGGGTCAGTGCGACCACGGCACGGTGCATGGCCTCGAGGCCGTCGGTGCAGCCTTGGTGCAAGGCATTGTAGAACGCCGACAGCGCCAATTTCGAGCAGTTCAGCGCCATGGCTGCATGGCCGGCATCGCGGTGGACAAAGCCCGGGATGTCCTCGGGCGGCAGATTCCTGAGTATCTGCAGGTAGATCGTGAGCAGCAGTGCGTCCTGGCGGAAGTCGCGGGCCTGGCAGAAGGCGCGGATCAGGAACGGCGGGGCGGTGGCGGCCTCATCCGGAACCGGACTGCGCAGGGCGACCATGCCGCGCAGGAACTGGCAGCAGCCGTGCGCGTCGGCGATGGCGGCTTCGTCCATTTCCTGCGCGCGGCCGGCGGCCACCTGGATGTCGTTGCGGAGGACGGCCTGCCACGCCTCGGCCAGAGACCACTTGCGGAGGTGGTCGATGGATTCCAGGGCGCGTTGCGAACGATACTGCAGCACGGTGGCGATGCCAGCGCCGGCCACAAACCCGGCGATGTGGGCCCAAAAGGCGATGTTGGCGATCTCACCGATCAACTGCAGAGTATAGACGAGCTGCCCGCCGAACCACAAGCCGAGAACCACCCAGGCCGGGAGAAGCACCACGATGGGCCGGAATGAAATCATGGAGAAGAACAGACAGCGCAGATTGGCCCCCGGCCACAGCACCAGATACGCGCCCAGAAGTGCGGAGATCGCGCCGGACGCACCGATGGTGGGTTCGTCAACGTACAGTGCGTTCAACGTCAGCAGGTGCACCCCGATGCTGAACAGGCCGCCGGCGGTGTAGAGGATCAGGAAGCGTACGGTACCTAGGAGGCGCTCCAAGTCTTTCCCGTAGATCCACAGAAAATACATGTTGCCGATCAGGTGCAGGTACCCGCCGTGCAGGAAGGCGCAGGTCAACGGCATCCACCAGTGGAACTGGAACTTCACGGTGCCGAACTCGTACATGATCGCCAGGCGAGTCTCGTCGGAAAGGTACTCGGACAGAATGTAGTGGACGAGTACGCACGCGGCGATGATGCCGTAGACCGCCACCGGGTTCTTCTGCCGGAAGGCGGCGGTTTCGTCCACGTCAGAACTGAACGGAAGGAACATCAGGTCTCTCCGCCACGGGCCAGGTGCGCACACCGTCGGCCCGCGGCCGTCGGCCTCAGAACCGTTCGATCACCACTTTCTTGCTTGGCTTTGCCGGCGCCTCGTCGTCCTCCGGTTCCGGCTTGTCCTCGGCCTCCGGTTGTGGCTCGCCGAAGTCCAACTGGAGGGATCTGTCGAACACGCTCGGGGGTATGGCCAGGCCGCTGCGCCGCATCTCGCGAATCGCCTCCTCACGAAGCTGCCGCAGGGGCATGGCCGTGCCGCACACGCTTCGAACCTTGTGCAGGCACAGGGTGGCGGCCCGGTCCTTGCTGTAGAAATCCATGAGGGGGTCAAGCATGTTGCCGAACAGGCTATTCCTGGACGTTTCGGCCTGCTCCACCGTAGCCAGCATGATGCGCCAATGCTCTTCGGCGAGCCGGGTCTTGCCCAAGGCCAACGCCGCTTTGGCACGGCAGTGCAGATAGTAGCACCACAAAGCGTCTTCGGGATGGATCAAGTCTTCGAGGTCGATCAGCATGTCGAACGCTTTCTGGGCCTTGCCGGCCTTGAGGAACATCATGGCTTCGCCCAGTCGCAAGTCAGGTTCCGCCTCGGTCCCTTTCCACTGGGTGGCCGCCTGGCCAAGCGCCCTTGCTGCCAGCGCCGCCCACGCTTTCATATCGTCGGCGCGGCCCGCGGCGTCCAGTATGGAAATCCGTGCCTTGGCTCGGTCCGCCTGTGCCAGCCAGAGCTTGCCCGCGCGCCGCAGGTACCACGGCTTCTGGCGATCGGACCGCGCCAGTTCCTCGGGGCTCGGATTGCCGACGCCGAGAACATAGGCCACCGTAGCCAGGACAACGGACAGGCCGACATAGAAGAACGGCTCTTTCAGCCAACCCCAGAAACTGCGGCGTGCGGCGCGGATCGAGCGTTTCTCCCGGCACGGGTCGCAGACGAACTGAGCGGCGTTCGCCTGGAACGACACGTCGCCCCAGCAGAAGAACTGGCCACACTCCGCGCACACCACGTCTGCCAGCTTGTCTCCATGAGTGGAACAGTGCGGCAGATCGTGTTCGTGGACCTCGTTCAGGAGTGTCCCGAGTTCTTCGCGCACTTCAGTGGGAGGTGTAGATTCCATAGGTTGCCCCCATGGACGCAGGGGCACCCCCACGCCTGGGGCGACGACTCCATCGCGAGCTGCACTAATGCCGTCGAATGCTCATCGACCATCTGCCCGGCCAACAGGCCGCTACTTACGACCGCCGGCGCTAGGGGCCGCCCGATGTGCCCGGTGCCAATCGTGCCAGGAGCACGACCGCGTGGGCCGCGATCGCGTCGCCCCGGCCGAGCGCGTCTACGCCTTCGTGAGTTGTAGCCTTTACCGACACACGGTCCGTCGGCACCGCGAACAGACCGGCGAGCGAATCGCGGATGCCCTGCACGTGCGGAGCGAGGCGGGGTTGTTCCGCGATCACCGTGCTGTCCAAGTTGACCAACTCCCAGCCTTGGACAGCAGGGGCTTCCAGGACGGTCCGCAGCAGGCCGCGGCTGTCAGCCCCGCGCAGGTCCGGATTCGTGTCGGGGAACCAGTGCCCGAGGTCGCCCAGAGCCAAAGCCCCGAGGACCGCACTGGTGACGGCGTGCAAGAGGACGTCAGCATCCGAATGGCCGATGAGGTGCCGGTCCCAGGGAATCCGCACACCGCCCAGGATGAGCGGTCCGCCCGCCCCGGTACGATGCAGATCGAAGCCGTGCCCAATGCGCAACATGCTGGCGATTATCCTCTGCCGGCGTCCCTTCGGGCCGACCGCGTGACGAGGCGCAGTTGGATCGCAACGGGGGCTACCAGGCTTCGGTGATCTGCGAAACGATGCGAGCCGCAGCGTCGAAGGCTGCCTGCTTCATCGCCTCCTGCCGGGCGATTTCGATGTCAGGCAGGCGCGGGAAGTCGGCGTAGCCCTGGACCTGCTGCCGGGGCAGCAGGTTCCGGTCGCGACCGCGCAGAATCGTGTCGAACTCGACGCCGATTTCGACACGATAAATCGCGCCCTGGTAGGCGCTCCGATCCTCGGCGCGCGCGTCTTTGGCGCGCGCCTTCACCTCGGCGACCTGGGCCATCGTGGCACGGGTGATGCGGCCGCTGACCACGATGTCAGCACGGTCCGGAGTCGTGACGCGCAACGAGCCGTCGAGCATGAACTGGTCGGTCAGCTTCTGCCGCAGCCACGGACTGAGTTGAGCCACATCCGTCGTGTTGCTGAACTCGCCGACGGCGACGGTCTTCACCTGTGGGTGCACCAGCGAGCCGGTGCGATACGACGCACACCCGCTCAGCCCCACCAACATGGCCGCCCCGATCACACCGCCAAACAGTTTTCGGATGGTGCCTGCGAACCTCATTTCGCCTTCTCTCCTGTGTCTTCGCTGAGATCTTCCAGCGGCAGCAGCCACTTCTCCACCTGGTCAGCCGCCTGCAGTGTCTTGGCGGGGCGCGGCGGAGCCGCCTTTTCTGGCGTAAGGTCCTTGTCCGGCGGGCGGATCGGCGGCGGAACGACGGCGGCATGGCCCACTCCGGCCGCGACCGGAGCCGCCTGGGGCTGTCCGGCCTCTTCGGGTTCCTGTATCCCCTTCTGGTCGAGGCGCGCCAACGTGATCTTGGCCAGATCCGCGGACATCGCACTGGGGTACTCCCGCACGACGTCGTGCAGGTAGCGCCGTGCCGCCCCGACAGAGGAGTGACTCGGCCTGAGGTAGAATTCGCCCAGCCGGTAGAGCGCATTGGCCTGGCGTTCGTTGGCCACGGCCTCCCACGTCTCCGCCTCGGCACGCCGGCTGTGGTCCGGAAACGCCTGCAGGTACAGGTCCAGTTCATGCTGCGCCTGGCGCGCCAGGGCCCCATCGCCATCCCCTCCCTTGGCCAGGTCCAGCAGCAACCGCGCCAAGTCCAGGCGTGCCTCGGGGACCTCGGGTGCTTTCGGGTAGCGCTTCATCAGGTCACGGTAAGTCTGGACGGCCTCCAGTTTCTGATCCCCCTCTGTCTGAAGTTGGGCCAACCGCAGCGTGTCGGCCGGAGCCTGCTTGGCGGACGACGCCTTGGCGATGATCAGTTCGTAGATCTCAATGGCCATGTCCCGTTCCTTCACGCCGAACCAGGAAGCCTCGCCGCTGGCAAACCGTTCCGCCACCGCACGCAGACGCTCGACAACGCCCTCGAACGGAATGTAGAGCGAGTACTGCTCAATCGCCTTCTTGTACAGTTCGTACGCCCGGTGCTCCTTGCCGCGCTTCATGAAACAGTCGCCACGGCGCACCAGGATCTCGGCGGAAACCCGTTCGTCGGCCGGAAACTTGGCCGCCTTGCGGAGGAGTCGCTCCGCATCGGCGTAGTCGTTGCGCAGTTCGCAATCCTGCGCCTGCGAGAGCAGCGCGTCGCGCCGGGCGCTGTCCACCTCCCCCTGGGCGTCCGTCGCGTCCGCTCCCGTGGCGGTGCGACTCAACCCGGTCCAGGCCAGAAGACCGACTGCAATCAACACGCGGAACACGCGCCGGCATTTATCTCTGTGCATCATGATTCCTCACGAGTGTCTGGCAAAGCGCTCCGGCCAGGGTGGATACCGGCCCCATGATCGGTACACCCGACCCCAAACAGACGATAAGATACAGGCTGGGACGGCCCGATGCCAGTCCCGGCTTGCCGGTCGGGGTAATGCGTCAGCGCCCCCGGCCGGCGGACCGGCCGATCATAGGTTGGTGTTACTCGTG
>MHBL01000294.1 GCA_001803235.1 Lentisphaerae bacterium RIFOXYA12_64_32 | reverse complement strand
CCGGTCCCGCCACTTTTGGCGAGCCCCCCCCAGCCCAGCACCCGCCACTGACGCATTACCGCTTCGACCACACGGTCACGTTGACAGCCATGTTCCGCCGGGATAGATTCCAACGTCAGGTCTCGGGCACCAGGCTTCACCGAAACGAGCAACCTGAACTCCCACAGATGCTGGGGTGGCACCGCAGCCCTATGGAGCGCGGTGGCAATCCCGCCGCGGGCGGGGCGACACCGCTTTGGCTGGAGCGTGTTGCCCGGACGACGTACTCCAGCCAAAGCGGCGTCGGCAGGCGCTGACGCGCCCTCTGCCGCCGCACTCCATATGGTTCGGCGTGCATGCCGAGCGCGGGAGCGGATGGATGCCGAACCCCAAAGACGCGATTGGGTTCCTGATCCGATCGCAGCACTTCTTTCTGGTCCTGCTGTGTGTGTTCGTGTTGGCCTTGGCGGCGACCTTCGGGATCGCCTTCTTTCAGACGTGCCGCGACGTCGTGACGGCGCGGCGCGGGGCTGGCGCGGTGATCACTCTGCCCGCCGCGCTGGACGAACAGCCGAGGCCGCCGGACTCGCGCGAACCGCTCCCGGCCGACGAGTCGGAAGACGCAGAGGCGGCGGCGGTCGCCGCGCCGCAGAGTGCCGCACCCGAGTGTGACTGGCGTGATGTCGCCCGGCTCCGCAAGGCCGCGGCTCTGCTGGTGCGGCACAACGAGGTCGAAGCCGCCATTCACCTGCTGAACCAGGGCGGGGCCAGCGACGGCGCGCTGGACATCGCGGTCGCCGTGCATCGCCAGGCGCAGGAGGCTCTGGACCGGGTCATTGCCACGGAGTTGGGGCAGGTCCGTTCGTTCTGGGGCGGCCTTGCCGAGGACCAGCGCCAGTCGTATTTCCCGGCGAACGAGCCGGCGGCGCGTCAGGCGTTCGAGCAACGGCTGGCGACCACCGACACCGGGGGCGGCCTGGAGACGCTGGGGGCGTGTGTCCCGGAGAGCGTTTTGCTCTGCCTCGTCGCCAACGCCCAGGCTGAAATGAAGGGGTTGGGCAACTGCCCGGAGGAACTCATCCGCCTGCTCCTCGAACCGCTGTTCCAGCCGTCCAGCCTGGCCCGCCGCCTGTGGTGCACTCTGACGTCCGGGGTGCGGTTCGACTATGACGAGAACCGGAAGCTGTTCGACCGGCAGTTGAACAGCGAACTGCTGACGGCTCTGGTGCGGGGGCAACTGGCGGAGGTGAAGAGTCGGTACGAGGCCGCCGCGCCCGATGTGCGCAGGTGGTGCGAGAGCGTCCAGGGCGCTGCCTTCTGCCAGCGACTCGAGCGGTGCCCAGTGCCCGACGCGGACGAGGTCCAGATGCGGCTGGTCTGGCTGGAGTTGCCGTTGCGCTTCCGTGCGCTCTGGGGGCGTGAGCTCGCTCGCGCCTTGACGGACTGTGAGAAGGTCACGCTTCCTTCGTACACGTTGGCCGAGAACTACTGGCTCAAGGAGGCGAGTGCGGCACTCGACGCGGAAGTGCTGCACGCCGTGTGCAGCCACCCGGAATGGCGGCGCGCCTTGCAGAGTTTCGCGTACGACGAGGCGCTGCGCGCCCTGCCAGGGGTCTTGCGTCTGTTGGGCGGCGAGGGCGACCAGCCGGCGATCGTCCGGGTGCTGACACGCAGTGTCCTCAGAGAGCGCCAGCAACTCGCGGGGCCGGACATGGACTGGCCGCAACTGCGGGCGCACCTCAACGTTGAGGAGACGCGGCCGGAGGCGCTGCGAAGCGTGCGCCGAAAGCCGTCGGCGACCGACGTCGGCTCCGGCCTCGGTCGCGTGTGGGCCGACGTACCGAAGGAGGATTTCCATGCCGGTCTGCTGCACCTGGCCGCCGTCAGCACGACGGCGCCGCCGAAACAGGCCTACTATCGGCGCCTGGCGCGACTCTACGCGTTGAATCGCGGTTTGGAGGAGTAGCAGCGGGGCGGAACGGAGAGGCGGTAGGTAAATAACTCTTTGATGCTGACTGGATTGCGCATTCCTGACACCTGAACACTGAAACCTGAAACCAGGCCCGTACATGACTTCGGCTGGCAGCGACGAGGAGTTGTGCAACATGAGTTCCGAGGAATACGCGGTCGAGTTCACGTTCGTCGACGAGAACGGCGCCGAGACCAGGCACCTCCTGCATACCGGCGAGTACACCCTTGGCAGGGCGGACGACTGTGACATCTGTTTTCCGTCCGGCGCCTCCGGCATTTCCCGGAAACACGCCCGCCTCACCGTTGCCCCGGACGGGGTCACGATCGAGGATTTGGACTCGCGGACCGGGACGATGGTGAATGGTCGCGTGGTGCACCGTCAGGAACTGAACACTGACGACAGCCTGATGATCGGCAGCTACAGCGTGCGCGTGCGCATCCCGGATGCCGGGAAGGCGCGGAAGTCGGCCCTAGTCGTGGCGCCTGGCGAAACGCCAACGCCCGGCCAGGACGCGGACCGGCTCGAGGCCGACCTGGCGCGGTTGGCGGGCGCCAGTCAGCGACTCATGGCGGAGGTCGGCAAGCGTATCGTGGGGCAGGAGCAGGTCCTGCGCGCCGTCTGGGCCGCCATTCTGAGCCGGGAACACTGCCTGATGATCGGCGTGCCCGGCCTGGCCAAGACCCTGATGGTCACGACGTTCGCCGAGGCGCTCGGGCTGGCGACCAGTCGCATTCAGTTCACCCCGGACCTGATGCCGTCGGACATCATCGGCAGCAGCGTGATCCAAGAGACGGAGGAAGGAAAGCGCCGGTTCGAGTTCGTCCAAGGGCCCATCTTCACGCAGTTGCTCCTGGCCGACGAGATCAACCGCACCCCGCCCAAGACGCAATCGGCACTGCTCGAGGCCATGCAGGAGCGGCAGGTGACGGTGGGGAACCGGTCGCTGGCGCTGCCCTCGCCGTTTTGCGTCATCGCGACGCAGAACCCGATCGAACAGGAGGGAACCTACCCGCTGCCGGAAGCGCAACAGGACCGGTTCATGCTGTGCGTCACCCTGGACTATCCCACCCGCGACCAGGAGATCGACGTGCTGGTGCGCACCGCCCAAGGCAGTCACGCCGCCGTCAGTCGCGTCGTGGACCACCAGGAGATCTTGGCGTACCAGAAGGTGCTCGAACGCATTGCCATCGGCCGCGAACTGGTCGCGTACGTCGCCGACCTGGTCCGGGCCACGCGTCCCGGCCGGGAACAGGCGCCCAAATGGGTCAGTGAGATGATCGACTGGGGCGCCGGCCCGCGCGCCGGACAGTCGGTCATCCGTGGCGCCAAGGCGGTGGCGGCCATGGAGGGGCGGCCGGCCGTGTCGCGCGACGATATCCGCGAGATGCTGCTGCCCGCGCTGCGGCACCGCATTTCGTGCAACTACCGCGCCCGCTCCCAGGGCATGAACGAGGACCGTCTGGTCGGAAAACTTCTCGATGAAATCCCGGTCCCGTAGGGCAATGCGTCAGACAAAGGCGGACCTCTTGTCCGGGCCGCGCGCGTTGGCAAGCGGTCTGCCGGAGACCACTCCGTCACGGTCGTGGCTCGGACAGCGGCTCGCGACCGCGTGTTTCCTCTTGGCTCCCAGGGAAGTCGCACGCCGTTTTTCGCCGCCACCCAGCTCGCCTGGGCGGGGCGACGATGGGGGGAAAAGGGGCGGGCCGTCCGCCCTCTTCCCCCCCATCGTCGCCCCGCGGGCGCAAGACCCGCGGCAGCGCGAACCGGCGCGAGTAACACCAACCTATGATCGGCCGGTCCGCCGGCCGGGGGGCGCTGATGCCTTGCCCCGCAGCATTCGCCTCTGGCTCTGTGCGGTGTGCGCACTGCTGCCGCTGGCGCTCCCGGCACAGGATGCCAAAGAATCGCTGGACGGCGCCGTCGCCGGGAACATCAGCACGCTCCAGGCGCGGCTGAAGAAGGCGCAGCGGTCCGACGGCTCGTGGGCCTATCCCCAGTACAACGTGGGCGCCACCGCCTTGGCGGTCATGGCACTGCTGACCTCCGGGGTCGCACCGGACGACCCGGTCGTCCGGGCCGGCGTCGATTACATCGTCTCCAACAGCGACGACATGGTCTACAGCGAGAGCCTGGTCATCTGCGCACTTGAACTGGGGGGAGCGGAGAAGTACCAGAAGCGCATCCGAAGCGCCGTGACTCGCCTGCTCGGGAGCCAGAACGGCGGTGGCGCCTGGACCTACGCGACCGCGGCCAACCCGGGCGGAGCCTTTGACAACTCCAACACCCAGTTCGCCGTGCTGGGACTGGCCGCGGCAGAGCGCTGCGGCGTGACCCTCCCCGACGGCGTCCGAACCCGCGCCCTGGACCACTGGCGACGCAGCCAGAACAACGACGGCGGCTGGGGATACACGAAGTCCAATTCGACACTTGCCATGACCTGTGCCGGTATCGCCAGCCTGCACCTGCTGGGCGTGCCCCTGGACACGCACGGCGACAAGTGCGGAGAGTACAAGACCAGCAAGCCGGTGGCGCGCGGTCTCGAACGCCTGGCCGCGCAGTTGCAGGGCGGTGTGGGTGCGGTCGCGGAGGGGCATGCCCGCTATTCGCTGTACGCGCTGGAGCGCGTCGGCATGCTGCTGGAGCTGAAGACGATTGGCGGCACGGACTGGTACCGGCTCGGCGCCGAGTTCCTGCTGAGCGGGCCCGCCGCCACCGGCAACGTGGCCGACGACGCCCTGGCCCTGCTCTTCCTGGCGAAAGGGTCCGCGCCGATCGCCATGGCCAAGTGGCGGTGGCGCGGCGACTGGAACAACGACCGCACCGACGTCCGGCGCTGGGTCGCGGTGGCGGGCGAGGAACTCGGGCAGAAGCTGGACTGCATCCCCGCACGACTCGAGCGGCTCGACTCGCCCGCCGCCAAGGCGAGCCTGATTCTCGTGAACGGACACGACACGTTCTCGGCTTCCGCCAAGGAACTGGCCTTCCTGCGCGCTTTCATCGAAGCCGGTGGAGTGCTGGTGGGCGAAGCCTGCTGCGGCAGCGAAACCTTTGCAGCTTCGTTCAAGGACGTCATGACCACGCGGCTGTTTCCGGATGCGGACACCGCACGCTTTGTCCCCATCGACGAGAACCACCCCGCCTGCCTCGCCCGACACAAGCTGGCGGCAGACGACGTCGGCGCGCTGGCCCTGCGCACGACCGGGTGCCGGCGCCTGCGCGTGTTGCTGCTGACTCGGGACATCTCCTGCGCGCTGGACGGCGAGTCCGTCTCCGACGCGGAACGAGAGCGCGCCGAGGCGGTGGCCGTCAACCTGCTCGCCTGGGCCCTGCAGTGCAAGAGCGCGCAGCGCAAGCTGGATCGGTTCGAGCTCCACACCGAGTCGGCCGCTGACGACACTCTGACGGCCGATCAGGTGCGGCGCACCGGCGCCGGCAGTACGCTCGGCCTGCATCAGCCGCTCGGCCGCGTCAAGCACCGCGGCGACTGGACGGCCGACCCCAACCTGTCGGCGGTGCTTGCGGCCGTGGCGACGGAGTTCCCGAACCTGCCCAGGTTTGACGGCGAAGTCCGGGTCAGCGCGGCTAGCGATGACCTGTTCCAGTGCGCCGTGCTGTTCATGAACGGCCACGACGCCCTCGCACTGGAGGAGCCGGAGTGGATCAACCTGCGAACCTATCTGCAGAACGGTGGGTTCCTGCTGGCCATGGCCTGCTGCAGCAGCGTCAGGTTTGACGCCGGATTCCGGGACCTGCTGGCCTGTACACTGCCGAACGACCGACTCGAGCCGATCCCGGCCGACGACCCGATCTGGCATCGGCCGTTCCCCTGCCGCGACACGCCAGCCCACGGCACGGCGACGTACCGGCAGCAGTACGGCGAGGACTGGGGGCCGCTGCTGGGCATCCGGCGCGAGGGCCGCTGGATCGTCGTCTACAGCCCGGTAGACGCGTGCTGCGACCTGCAGGAGGACTTGACCGAGGACGTGGTCGGGTACAAGAAAGAATCCGGGGCGCTGCTGCTCGAAAACGTGCTGGCCTACGCCCTGACGCCGTAGCGAGTCCGAACGGAAACTGTACGATGAACAGTCCGTCAATCGACACCGAGGGGCGATCGGGGTCAGGCCTTGGAATTTGCAATCCGCTGCCGCAAGTCCTCGTACCGCCGCCGCAGGTTGCGATCCGACGCCAGCGCGGCGGCGATCTCCGCCAGCCGTCGGCTCACGGTCGTGCCGTCCGCATGCCCGAACCGAACCCCAACGTCGCGCTGGCCCAATCCGCCCTCCTCCAAGGCCAGTTTCAGCCACATGTCCTTGGCCTCGCGGTTGCCGCGCCGGAACAGCTCGCGCTCGTCCAGTTCGTACATCTTCAGCACCTCGTCCGTGATGCGCTCCACCGGCACGCCGCACTCCGCCCGCCGCGCCGCAATGTCGATCGGCCGCAGCGCCCCGCGCATGGCCTCCCGGTGCTGCGCGTCCACGTGTCGACAGAACTCCTCGCTGCCGATCGCCTTGCTCGAACGGTTCCGCGCCCCCAGGATCACCTCGTCCTCGTCGTCCAGCATCTCCTCGACATAGACGCGGTAGTTCTCCGCCGCCGCGGCCGGCACCGAGTCCGGAAAGGCGCGCAACGCCTCGTACTTCACCCACGGCAGTCGCGGTTCGAGCCCGATGTAGCCGCGGTAGCTGCTCCACCGGTACTCGGCCAGGTATGCCGCCTGCTCCGCGGCTGGCAGATTCCGCCGTTCCTGCACCTTCACGGGGTTCAGGTGGATGTACCGCGTCAGCCGCAGCAGGTAGTCGCCACCCTCAACCAGTTTGGCCTTGTACCGCCCGGCGAACAGGTGCCCAGTCCGCGAATGCCGCCGGTTGAAGTACATCGTGTAACTGGTGTTGAACTGCTGCAGGAACGCGCCCAGGTTCCCCCGCGCCGTGAACACCAGGAGATGGAAGTGATTGAGCATCACCGTGTAAGCGTATACATCAACGTGGTGCACGCCCGCGAGCTGCTCCAGCTTCTCCAGGAACCGCCGCCGGTCCGCGTCCGACCGGAAGATCGCACGCCGCTCGTTCCCCCGCGCCGTGACGTGATAGATCGCCCCCGCGTACTCAAGTCGTAGTGGTCTGCTCATGCCTTCACACTACAGCACCCCACGCGAATTGCAAATTCCAAGGCCTGACCCCGGTGCCCCTGGTCCCTCCCGCAAACGTACTGCCGTTCCCGCCCAATTCCTGGCAGCCCGCTGCCCTTGCCCCCCCCTTGTTCAGAAAGAGGCTGTCCCCTTTGCCTCCCTGATCTCGATCAGGTTGTCAGACAGATCCAACCTGTCCTTCAGGTTCCCTGCGTAGCCCTCTAGTTCGTACACTCGGCCATCAAGAAGGCGCACCGTGTTCCCAACGAGTGACGTGACCTTTGCCGGCTCCCGCAGAGGACGATTCTTGTACTCAACTGGGAAACGGAGTCCCACGAGACCATGGCGATCAAGAAGGATCCCAGCACTGACCAACACGCCCAAGATGCTGATGGCCCAAACGCCAGACCGCATCAGAGAGGTACTCCGGCCTTGCCTCCCTTGAGGCAAGGCGCCAGTTTCTGATGTTCCCACTGTATCCCCAGCCCTTGGCGCCACTGGCGCCTCTCCCTCATGGGGTGTCAAGGAAGAGTTGCTGATAGGCATGCGCATCGTAAATGAGTTTCTCGGGTCTTGTGAGATGGTAATCCACGGTTGCGTGGGCAGTGGCGTAGTGGGACAGCTCGTGTGCAATCAGACTCACCCGTTGCCGCACGATGTTGCCGGGGTGCGCTCCCCAAAACTTGGGACACAGCACGATGCCTTGGCGCTTGCCGACCTTGGGACAGTAAGCGTCAACACTCCCGGTGCAGAAACTGTCTCCTTCGCAGGCGCACCAGATATTGAGTTTGCGCGTGTCCATGACTCGCTTCATCATGGAGAGGGTGTTGCTCACATAGTTCACGGCAGTCGGCAAGGGACGGTCAGCGACCCACATCCTGGCTTCGGCGTCCCACTTGTAGCCCCAGTTTTCCGCGAAAACATTGAAGTGGACAGTGGCAAAGTCGTCGGGAGAGGTCTGAATGCCCCGCATTTCTGCTACAAGGGTATTCAGCGTTCTGTCAAGCGCCCTGAGGTAGTAGAAGACCAAGGACGTCTGCGAGGGCTGGCAGCCATTGACGGCAATCAGCCCCAGCCGATCAACGCCATTGTTCGGTGAATTGTGGACCAAAGCATACGGGTTGGCCCCGCCCAACTCCCCCATCGGATCCCTACTAATCCACCTCCCCGTTTCGGTATCGAGGAATCTGTAGCCGTAGTAGTTGAGCCTACACAGACCCCGCTGGGGTCTGGTCATCAACAGGACGGGCTCTCCCAGCCCCCACGCATCGTCGAATCCATACAGTCAGAGCCGCAGCGACTAGTCCCCACAGCAGACTATTGGCAAAGGCCAAGAGAGACACAACCGGTGGTGAACTCACCTTCCAGCAACCCAAGGGGAACGAAAGCACTCTCATCCCGGTCCCTGAACCGACATTCGCCACACTGAAGATGGGTTTCCCGTCGGCACTTTCGATGACCTGCGGAACGTCTAGGAGCGCCCACTGAATGGCTCTATACCCCCCGCATACCAAGTAGGAATGCACGGATGTCACGACAACAAGAACGCCAACAAATGCGCCGACGCCACTTCTATCAAGGGGGAAACGGGGGGTTGACTTCTTCTCGGCACTGACAACCATCTCAATTCTCCGCTCAGCGTGCTCCGGCAGAATCCAAACCGGATCGGCGCGGCCAAGACGCCTCCCCTCTACTTGGGCCACTCGAAGGTCTCTGCTCCCGGCGTTCGCCAATACTGCTCGTAGAAAGGCACGTCCTTCGGCCCCGAGCCGGGGATTTCCCTGTACTGGATCGACGAAGCGTGGTTGGCTTTCACACGCTTCAGTACCCCGGTACCCGTTGAGCAGTCGCAATAGGTGATGACGAAGATCACGTCGACCATGTAATTGCCCGCTGCCCACGTGTAGCCCGGAATGAAATGGAGCGCATGGTTTGCCGGAGCCTTGGGGAAGAAGCCGGCTCCATCCTGGAAGGGGGGCACGGACGGACGGAAACACGTGTACCAAGCCCACATCACGCTGCGAATGCCATCGGTCTGTTCGGAGATGGTGACCCTCGCTGTCGCTACATACGCACCGGCGGGATCCAAGGTCTTGTCCAAGACCATTGTCTTACTGTGAATACGGGCTTTGACCCTGAGGTCGCAGGGACAGGTGCACGTCTCCGGAGGAGGTGGTGTCACCGCGAAATCATCATGGTCTGGGCCAGTTTGCACCAAACCCGTTCCCGGCGGTGGAGAGGCCAGTCCCCACAGGTCCATTCGCCCAACTGCGTCGTTCCCACAGAACGAGAAGAGATGCAGACGATCTGCTTCCTGGACTGGATCCCTGCTGATCCACCTCCCCATTTCCGTGCTGTAGAACCTGTAGCCGTAGTAATGCACACCCGACACGGTTTCGGCAGGGGTGGCAGTTCTTTCCCGATGCGTTCCAACGGGTTGCGACCGGGTTTTCCGGGCGCGAGAATGCCAAAATCCCCGGAGACCCCCGACACGGTTTTTCACCGGGGGGTGCGCGGTTCTCCGGGCGCGATCCGAATAGGCTGTGATATTGAACCCCATGCCGGTAAGATACCACGGACGGCGGCTAAAGGAAAGAGCGGCGGAAGGGAAGACGTCA
>MHBL01000293.1 GCA_001803235.1 Lentisphaerae bacterium RIFOXYA12_64_32 | reverse complement strand
CGTCAGCCCAGGTCAAACGTCGACCTTATCTCCACCCGCAACTGACGCATTACGTCGTGGCCGTCACCTTGGATGCGCCAGCCGCAAAGCGAGTGTAGGTTACTCCCGTCGGCACTCGCGTGCCGCGCGGCCGCGGCGCCGCGGCGCCGGAGGGGTTCGGCTGTAGCGTCGGCCTTGCAGGCCGATCTCCGACCCTTGTACCGTGAGGTCCAGCGAAAGGCCTGTGCCATCCATGATTGGGACGCTGTTTGCAGGTGCGCTCGCCGGGCTGGCCGTGACGGCTTGGCCGATCTACCTGCACTTCCGGCAACGCCGGCGCCGGCACATCCAGATCATTCCGTCGCTGCTGATCTTTGCCGGCAGTCGGAAACGCACGCGGCAGTTGCGGCTCCGGCAGTTGCTGCTCCTCGCGGCGCGGGTGCTGGTGGTGGCGTTCCTTTGCGGGTTGCTGGCGCAGCCCTGGTTGCGCAGCGCCGCCATGCTGCCGCTGCCCACGCTCAGTGCCAGGATGGACACCCGCATTCCGCACCTGGGAATCGTGCTGGACGACAGCCTGACCGCCTTCCACGCCACGGCGACGGAGGACCGTCTCCAGATGGGGCGGAAGTGGTTGCTCGCCCAGCTCGAGCGCGCACCCGAGTCGGTTCGCGTCGTTGTTGCGCCGACCAGCTTCACCTATCCCACGCCGTTTCTGAGCAAGCGCGAGGCCATTGACCTGATCACCCGCATGGAACGGGTCCCGGAACCCGGCGACGCGGACCGCGCTCTGCGCAACGTGGCTGCGGCGCTGAACGGCCAGCGCGGCCGGCTGTTGGTCGTGGCCGCACGCTCGGCGGCCCTGTGGGGCAATCTGCGGCCGGAAACCGACTTTGAGCGGCCGGTCGACCTGCTGTTCTTCGACACCACAGCCTGCCAGGCGGAGTGCATCGTTTCGTCCGTGGCGCCTGAGGACACCGGGGGTGCGACGGAGAGCTGGGCCTGTGCGATCACCGGAACGCCCCCGCAGATCAAGGGCCGTGAGCTGACGCTGTCCCGCGAGCAGGAGAGCGGGCAGCCCCTGGCCGTCTCCATGGCGGATGCGCTGCGGGGCCGGGTCAGCCTGAGAGTGGACGCGCAGGGACGCGAGGCGTGGTACACCGTCAGCCTCAAGGAATCCTACGCACACCCGTGGTTTTCCTGGTACTTCCGCTCCGGGCTTGAGGCGGCCGCGCCGGCGGACCGGGTCATCCTCTTTCGGGATGTCGACGCCGAGTCGCTGGCGGCGGAGCGAGTTCTGACCGCAGCGCTGATGGCCGCGCGGCCCGAGCTTGAGGTCGAGCACCGGTCCCCGGCGGATGCGAAGGAATTGCCGGATGCGGGTGCGCTCGTCTTTGTGGGCAATGCGACCCCGGATGCCGAACTCAGCGAATGGCTGCGGCGCCGGATCGAGAGCGGAGTGCGCATCCTGTGCGTTCCGACGCGCGGACTGGACGCGGGCGCGGCGTCTGCGCCCCGGGGCGTGCTGCCGGCCTGGGGTCCGGCGGTGTCAGTCACGGGAGCGGACAACGCTCCCCTGCAACTGGCCACCCCGAGCGCGCTGCCCTGCGAGCTGGAGTCCCTGCTGCCCCTCGGCCTGGACAGAATGGAAACGGGCGTCCTGGTCGAACCGCGGTTCAGCGGTCCGTGTGAGACGGTTCTAGCCACGCGCGGCGGCCGGACCGTGCTCGCAGTTGCCAGATTGAACGCACGCAGTTCGGTCTGGGCCTTGGGCAGCCCGACGCTGCCGCCGGGCCGGAGCGCCGCCAGTGCGGCGGCGTATCCGCTGTTCCCGTTGGTGGTGGCCAGTGTGCTTTTCCCGTCGGGGACCGGCGAGATGGTGCGCGAGAACCGCGTGCCGGAGGTCGGTCAGAATGTGAACCTGTGCACGTGGTTCGGTCGCGACGCCATCGACGGGACGTGGATCGCCCCCGACGGGGTCGAGTCGCGCGTGCACGGCACGGCCACGCAACCGGTCTTGGTGCACATCGGTCTTCCCGGTCGGCACGTGCTGAAGACCGCGGAAGGTGATAGCGTCGGGTACGCCAATGCCCGACGTGAGCCAGCCACGCGCACCTTCTCGCGCGAAGAATGGGCCGCGGCCAGACCCCGCACGCCGACACAATGGCTGGGGCCGGTCGACACCGTGGACTTGCGGGATGCGCGCCTGGTTGCGGCCGGCGCGCCGGCAACGCTGCGCCGGGATTACGATCTGAGTCCGGTGGCCATCGCGCTTCTGGTGCTGGCCCTTCTCGTTGAGGAACTCCTGCTGGCGCGCACCTGGCGCGCGCCAGAAGCATGGGTTGAATCGGATGCCAAGCCCTGACGACAGTTGGTTCTACGCGTTTCTGGCCGCTGAGGCGGCGGTGCTTGTTGCCGCCGTCTTCGCGTGCCGGCGCATTGGCCGCTGTCACGGGTGGCGGGTGAGCGGCGGCATCTTCGCGCTGCGTCTGGTGCTCATGGTCTTGGTCGGGGCGCTGTTCCTGCAGGTGTTCCACGGCGGCCGGCAACGGCCGGGCGGGCCGGATCCGAACCCGGGCGAGACCCGTCACGTGGCGGTCCTTCAGGACTCCTCGCTGAGCATGAGCTTCCTCGCGACCAACGGCAGGAGTCGGGCGCAGATGGCGGCTGACGTATGGGCACAGGTTCAGGCTGCCGCACAGGCGCGGGAAGCGCTGGCGCCGCAGTTGACGCGGACACTGTTCGCCGAGAACCTGGTGCCCGACAGCGACCTGCAGCGGCTGCGACCGGGTGCCACGCTTCTGGCCAACGCGTTCGCGCAGACGCTGATGCGGTCGCGGGCCGACGCCATCCTGGTGTTGTCGGATGGGGCTGGGACGGACGGGCCGGTGCCGGGCTACGTGCTGAAATGGGCCGCCAACCGGCGCGTTCCGGTCTACGCCGTGTGCTGCGATCTGCCGGGCGCGCCGCGGTTCGATCTGGCGGTGCGCCAGGTCACCTGCGAACGCTCCAACCCGTACAAGCTCACGGCGTTGGTGACTCGGACCGGGGCCGGAGCGCCGCGGCGGATGACGGTGACCCTGACCGTCGACAACGTCCGGACCGGCGAGACCCAGGCGGACGCCGGCTCGGAGCAATCGGTGTCTTTTCCTCTGTCCGGGTTCAAGGACGGGTGGCACGAGTTCGCGGTCGAGATCCAGCCTGTGGACGGCGAGTTGACGCCGCTGAATAATCTGCGCCGGGGGGTGTTCCTCAACACGGCGGACCGGTTGCTGTTTCTCCACGACGTGCCGCGGGCGGAGAACATCTGCCTCGTCCGCTTCCTGCGCCGCGAGTTTGGGAACCGGTTGACCTGCGTTCAGGTCCGGGACGAGACGGTGTCCGGTCTGAGCCCCGCCGGTTTCCGTTTGCTGGTCGCCGGCGACGTGGCGCCGAACTCGGTCCCGCGTGCCGTCATGACGGCGGTGCAGCGGCGCCAACTGCCATGCCTGGTGCTGCCGGGTGCGAACTTCCAGCAGTGGGACGCGACGTTGTTCGGCCACCTGCCCATTCGCAAGCACACGGGCCCTGCCAAGTTCGTGGGGACGGACGCCGCGCCGGCGCCGGCCGCCCTGACGCTCCGCGCGGAGGCCGCGATGTTCAAGGACCTGGACCAGGCGCAGCTCCCCCTGCACCTCCTCTACCGTGTCGAACCCAGCCCAGACAGCCAAACCGTTGTCTCCGTCGTGTCACCGCACGAGCGTTTGCCGTTGCTGCTGGCCGACAGTCTCCAGCGCCCGTCGTGCCTCGTGCTCACCACGGACACGACCTGGAAATGGGCGCGACATCCGGCCCCGGCGCTTCGCGGCCGCTACGAGCAGTTCTGGCGCACCGTGTTCGCCTGGGTCGGCGGCGGCGCGGCTGCCCAGGCGGACCTGACCGTGCAGTTCCAAGCCGACCCGCGAGCCCCGGATGTGACCACGGTCCACATTCAGCCTCCGGCCGGTGTCGGCGCCGAATCTCTCGCCGACGTGACGCTGACGCTCACCGACGGTCCGGACCTGACCACCGTCAGTCCGACGCCGGTGACCGACGGGTTCGAGTACCGGTTCAATGCGCCGGCCGCGCGGCCGCGCGTGGTCTGGTTCCAGGCCGCGGCTCGGCAGGACGGCGTGGCGGTTCAGAGCGAGCGACAGCCGCTGCTGTTCGAGTTGGACTCTCCGGAACTGGCGCGGACCGAGAGCGACGCGGCGTTCCTGAGAACGCTGACAGGGGGTGAGGATTCGCACTTCGCGCCCGACCCCGACGCCGGTCCGGTTGTGGCACGGATGTTCGACGCACTTTCTGCTTCGGACGTTCCCGAGAACCGGCGGCAGCAGCGCGAGCCGTGGGTGGAAATCCTGCTCACGGCGCTTATTCTTGTTACCGTGGCCGGGGAATGGTTCATCGAGCAGGGCCTGGCGACCCGAACGCGTGCCGGTTGAGCCGGCTGCCCGGTCATCTGAGGATGTTGCTCGCGCCCTCCCGCGCCGCCACGGCCCTTGTGGCCGTGGGGCGACGATTGAGAACGGGAGGGGAGGCGGTCATCGCCCCCCCCCCTTTCCCAATCGTCGCCCCACCGAGACGAGCTCGGTGGCGGCGCAGATCCGGATGAATTGCAGGACGCACATGCCTGAGACCAGCGACACGCAGGTCGACGTTCGCGAGTACGCCGGGAGAATTCGCCGGCGCTTGCGGTCCACGTCCTGGGTTGTCTGGACGGCGGCGGCCCTGATTGCCGGCTACCTGGCCACCTGCGGGCACGCCTGGCTGGCGCGGCACGGCGCGGCCTCGCACACGCTCTGTGCGTACGCGTGGCTGTCGTTTCTCGCTTGCTGGGCCCTCGCCGGCGTCGGCGTGCTTGCGGCCCGTCGGACACAGCCCATGCGCGAACGGGTCCGGCGCAACATGCTGGCGCTCTTTCCCGCGCAGAGAAAGGACCTGGACGCGTGGTTCTCCCGGGACCTGTTGGGCCGCGACGAAGCGGCGGTCCGCGTGGTGCTTGAACGGCGCCTGGCGCGGAGTCTGCCGGCAGCCTGCAGGCTGCAGCTCCGGGAAGGCCCCTTCGTGCCTATCCTGTTTCTGTGCCTTGCGGCCGCCGGGGTGGCCCTGGCGCTGTGGTCTCGGCCCGCGGTCGGCGTCGCCCAGGTCGAGCGGTACTTGGGCAGTCTCGTGCCGGGCGAGGCGTCCACGCCCCTGCGCGTGGAGGCTTTCTCCCCTGCGTCGCGCTGGCTGCGGTCTGATGTTCCGGTGCCGGTTGAGGTCGAGTTCGACCGCAGCGTGCCGGGCGGCGCAGCGCTGGAGGTCGCCCGCCATTCCGGCTCGGTCAGCAGGGTTCCGTTCCAGCGGCACGGTTCGTGCCGGTACCAGGCGCTGGTGCCGCCGCAGGAGCAGGACTTCACGCTCACCGTCGCGGCCGAGGCCCTGCGCTCGCCGTCGGTCGAGTTCCACGTCTTCCCCAAGGATGCACTCAGTCTTGTGAGCGTGGACGTGCTGTCGCCCCGCAACTCAAGGCTTGGGACCTGGTTGCCGAGTCAGTTCCCCATCACCGTGCCGGTTGGCGCCAACGTGGTGTTTCACGTGCGCCGCGCTCTCTGCCCAGTGGTCGGCGCCGTGGTCGCCGGCGAGGTTTGCGGCGAGGTCCCTCTGCACCCGGTCGGCGGGGATCCGACCGGGTGCAGTGCCACGGTGAGCATTGAGCAAGACGACGTGTTTTCGCTGTTCTGGCAGTTGCCCGACGGCGCCATCGAGCGGGTCGGTGCGTACCCGGTCCGGTGCGTTCCGGAACGGCCGCCCCGCGTGACCCTGTTGGCGCCGGAGAACGACACCGTGTACGCCGCGCTCCCGCCGTCGATTCGCATCGAGGCGGTCGGCGAGGACGAGGGCGGGATCGAGAAGTGCTATCTGTACTGCAGTGACTACCAGGAACTGAACGTGGTCCGCGAAGTGCCGCTGCGGCGCGAGACCGAGAACCGGTATCGTGCCGTCTTCACGCTGCAGGGCGCGGAACTGCCGCCGCGCCAAGGCCGCATCCTCGGTTTCTGCGTGGCAATGCGCGACATGTCGTCCGACGGCCAGGTCGCGTTCTCGGACATTGCCAATGTCGTTCTGCCGGCTGACGCAACCCCGCCCGAGCAGCGGCAGAAGATGAACGAGTTCTGGCAGCAGGTCTCCGACCAGCACGCCCGCGATGCCCCGACCGCCAAGTCCGTTCAACGCCCGGAGCGCACGGGTGCGGTGCGACCGGATGACCGTCCCCAAAACCTTACTGCGCGGCAAGACGCCAGACCGGAAAATCCGCTCGGCCAACCGCGAAAGCAACCCGGGGCCGAGAAGGGCAAGACGGCGGCATCGAACGGCAAGCCTGGCAAGGGTAAAGGCGGACAGGGTGCGCCCGAGTCCGCGTCGGATATCAGCGCGGCGGTTGACCCCGGCAAGGGGACGCACGGGACCGACGCGGCCGGGGAGCGCGGCGACGAGGCCGGGACGCAGGGCGCGGACGACGTGGACGTGGAGACAGCGGATGCCTCGCAGAACTCCCGCACTCGCGGGAAGCCATCAGGCCGCGCGGGTGGCAGAGGAACGAGCGGCGAAGGTGGTGACGGCGAACCGCAAGAGGGCAGCGGCGATGGGCAGGCGACGGCAGGCGGCGGCAAGACGGCGGGCGCCAGCGGCGGTTCGACGGGCGGTAAGGGTGGCGCTTGTGCCGGTGGCGCTGGCGATGCCGGTTCGGGCGCAGGGGCCGGTGCTGTTGGCGGTAACGGCA
>MHBL01000292.1 GCA_001803235.1 Lentisphaerae bacterium RIFOXYA12_64_32 | reverse complement strand
CCGAGCCGGCCCGGCCGTACAGCTCGGTGAATTGCGGGAAGACTTCTGGCAGCCGAGCACTAGTCGCGACCCGGCGCGCGTGTCAGACCGTATGATTCACGAGGGGCGGACGCAGGGTCCGCCCCTCGTCCTTCTCCCACGGGCCTCCTACAAGACCCTGTCTCGCAGGATGAGTGTTCAGGTTTCGGGTTTCAGGTGTCAGGAAAAGCCGATCGGATTCAGAATAGGGTTATTCGTTCCTGACACCTCCTATGGAACTGGAAACTAGATCTCGGACCGCGTGAACGCGGTACTACAAGCCTTGGTTCCGCGGACGGCCAGGTTCGTAGTCCCGCCTTCAGGCGGTCTTCGTGCATCGTCGCCAGTTTCACTCCGAGATGACCGGGTGGAGTTCAGCGCCCGGGGGGGCGCTGACCCCTGAAACCTGAAACCCAGTTCTGACAGTGAGGGACCATGTCACTCTCGATCACGACCGACTACGCCGCGGACAAAGGCTGTCCCGAGCCGTACCTGCATCGCATCGCCGACGCCGGGTTTTCGCACGTTCACTGGTGCCACCAGTGGAACACCGACTTCCTTTACTCGCGCTGGGAGGTCAGCCAGATTCGCAAGTGGCTGCGCGAGTACGGGCTCGCGCTTCTTGACCTGCACGGCTCCCTCGGACCCGAGAAGAACTGGGCCTCGTCGCGGGAGTACGAACGCCGCGCCGGCATCGACCTGGTCCGGAACCGACTCCAGATGACCGCACAACTCGGCGGCGACGTGGTCATCATGCACGTCCCGGCCGAACCGGACTGGACCGCCCTGAAGAAGTCGCTCGACGCGCTCGAGCCTGTGGCGCGCAAGTGCGGGGTCCGCATCGCCGTCGAGAACGGCCGGTTCGACACGATCGACCGCATCCTCGCCGAATACGGTCCGGAGTACGTCGGGCTCTGCTATGACTGCGGTCACGGCAACGTCGGACAGGATGGCCTCAGTAGCCTCGATGCCATCAAGGACCGCCTCATCTCCGTGCACCTGCACGACAACGATGGGACCGGCGACCAGCACAAACTCCTCTTCTCCGGCACCGTGGACTGGCCGCGACTGGCCCGCATTATCGCCGCCTCGTCCTACCGGAAATGTGTCAGCATGGAGACCTCCATGCGCAACTCGGGCATTCCCGACGAGGAGGCTTTTCTCGCCAAAGCCTTCGAGACCGGCACCGCGCTGACAGGGATGATCGAGCCGGAACGGCGGAAGATGTGTGGGTGAGTGTGTGAGTGTGTGTGTGGGAGTGAGTGTGGGAGTGGGGGAGTGGGGGAGTGGGATCGCCCAGCGCTACAAGTCTCGTTCGCGGCCATCCCCGTCCGCCGGGTGGACCCCAGCGGTACGGTCGGAAGGTGACGGGGGCCGCTCCGTTTATTGCACAGGTCGGCTCTCTTCTTGACCTGTGCGGTAAACCCAGCCACGGCACCGTTCGTAGTGGTGTCGCAGTCCCGGCGGTTGTCCGCCGGGCAAGACACCATCCCCACGCCGCGCCGCCGCAACACGCCAGATGGGCTCTTGGCGCTCCACTTCGTTCCGCGCACTGCGAGCCCACTACGAACAGGCGCATCCAGGCGTCCATGGCAGGGCTTCTTCTCTCTCTGTAGATTCACCCGCACAGGTCGTTTTTTTTCATCCTGCGGCTCTTGACCTTTTACGACACGCGTAGTAAACTATTACTACAGACGTCGTAAACAAGGCGGCAGCATGGCACACGCACAATCCAGTCATCAGCTCTCGACCGGCGAGATGGAGTTCATGGACCTGCTCTGGACGCGCGGGCCGCTGTCGCTCTGCGAAGCGCACGAGTCGTTTGGCCGTGACATTGGCTACACCACGGTGCAGACGCGGTTGAACCGGTTGGTCGACAAAGGGCTTGTGACCCGGACCGACGACCGCCCGGCGAAGTACGTCGCGGCGGTGGCGCCCGCGGCGGTCAGTGCCGGTCACCTGGCCGTTCTGGTGCAGCGTGTTGCCGGGGGCAGCATCGTGCCGCTGGTTGCGCAGCTTGTCGCCAGCCGTCCGCTGCCGCCTGACGAGATCGCGGAATTGAAGAAACTGATTGCGGATGCCGAGAAGGTTGCTCTGACGGCGAGCGGGAAGAAGGCCTGATCATGGATGAGTTCGCCAAGCTGTTCTTGCCCATGCTCCTGCGCACGACATGCCTGCTGGCGCTCGGGGCGGTTCTGGCGCAGGCGTGGTTGTGGCGTCTTCGTCCGGCGTCTGCGGGGTTGTGTCGGCTGATCTGGTGTACGGTCCTGATTCAGGGTGTGCTGTTGTTCAGCGTTCCGCTCGAAATACCGTGGTACGAGGCAATCCCGGCACGGCTCACGCGCGTGTCGTCGCCGGGTGTTGCCATGGCGGCGGCTGACGCCGCGTTAGAGGTCCCGGCCCAGATGATCCATGCCTCTGTCCATACCTCCAGGGCGCCTGGAGCGTGGGCGTGGCGGAAGATCGTCGTGAGTGTGTGGGGCATGGGACTGGTCGTGGTGCTGGGGCTCATGGCCGGTGCGTACGTGCGGCTCTGCCGGGCAGTGGCCCGGTGCGGGCCGGTGACCGGCGTGTGGGCCCGCGAGTGGCAGCAAGTGAAAAGCGAGGCCGGCATCGAGCGGCCGCTCGAACTGTGCTGCCACAGTCGGCTTGGACCGCTGCTCTGCAGGCTCCCGGGCGGGTACCGTGTCGTGGTGCCCGAGGGCATGTGGGCCGCGCTCTCGCCGCCTCAGCGCCAGGCGATTCTGCGTCACGAACTCACACACTACCTGCGGGGCGACGTGTGGATGTCGTTGGTGGTGCGGTTGCCGGTCCTCCTCCACTGGTTCAACCCTGTGGCGTGGTGGGCGGCGGCGCGCTTCGAGGAATGCGGCGAGTGGGCCTGCGACGGTGCGGCGGCCGGGCCGGACCGGGCGGCGGCGCCCGTGTACGCGAAGGCCTTGTTGCTGGCGGCCCAGTCCGTGTCACCGGGACAACTGTGTCGTGCGCCCCTGTCTACGCCGCCCTTGTCGCGGCGTATCCGGCGGTTGCTAACTCATTCAAAACAAGAGGATTCCATCATGAAGAAGAGCATACTTGTTGTTCTCCCATTGTGTGTGTTTGCCGTTGGCTTGTTCCGCATCGAGTTGGTGGCCAGGGCGGCGCCGGCCGCCGTTGACCTGCGTCAGGGCCCGGTCACGGTCGAGACCGTCAAGGCCAAGCGCGTCGAACTGCAGCAGCAGCTCGAGCAACTGAAGGCGTCCGTCGACGGCTTGGCGCCGGAGTTCGAGGCGTTCAAGACCGAAATGGGTGCGCAGACCGAGAAGCTCAAGCAGTTGGCGCAGAGCCCCGATCAACTCAGTGAGGACATCAAACGCCGTGCCGAGCAGGCACGGCTGGGCGACGCCTCGAGTCAGCTCGACGCGTTGCGCGGCGCCGAGAAACTCGGCGACGAAGGCGCGTTGCTGATTGCGGCGGTGGGCAAGGATACGGAACACGAGGTGGTGCGCCGTGAGGCCCTTGACATGGCGTTTCGTCTGGGGCCGGATGGGTTTAAGATCGTGGCTTACGCCTACGACAAGCTGACGCCCGCGGACCGTGCCTATCTCGTCGACGGGCTCGTCAAGCAAACGGCCGTCGACCCGACCATGCCGCTGATCGCGATCGCCCGCGACGCGGACCCGGAGTTGCTGAAGAAGATCATTGCCGCGACGCCGGACACGCCCCAGGGCATTCTCCTCTTCGCCGCTATCGCGAAGAAGGCTGATCCAGGGCTGACGGACGAACTGGTCAATGCTGTGGTGCGTTTCCCCGGCGACGATGGACTGCTGCTGCTCTTCGCCGCCGCCAAGAGTGGCGAGACCCGCCACCGGCTCGCCGCGCTGAAGGCCGCCGAGGCCAGGGGCAGTGAGGGACTGGTCGTGGTGGCCGCCGCCTATGACTGCACGGCCCCCGAGGTCCGAACCGAAGTGGTGCGCGCCGCGCGCCAGATCGGCGGCGACGTGGGGCAGTACATCATTGACCAGGCCTTGGCCGAACCGGACCCCGCCCTGCTGCAGGCCGCCCAGGCCGCGATGGCTGACCAGAAGTGACCCAGGCTTCCGCGATACCCGTGCGGTCCGCCCCTGGCGGTGGACCGCACGGTCGCCTCTCGGCCCTGGCATGACCTCCACCTGTGGCCGACGCATTGCGAATCACCGAGCAGGACGTAATGCGTCGCGGGTGGAACAACGGTGTGCTGGCGCATGCGTGAGACCCCCGTGGCCTTGTGCCACGGGTGAATCGGGTTCACCCGCCAAACGTAGGCGCCCCCCCTCTCTTCCCCTTTCCCCCGTCCGCCGCCGGCGGACGGGGGAAAGGGGAAGAGAGGGGACACGGTGCGGCGTAGTAACCAAGATGAACCCGTTCACCTGCCACACAAGGTGGCAGGGGTCTATGCTCCACCCTATACCACGACCTTGAGCTGCGCGGTGACGGAGACGCCGTTCTTGGCCTTGCGCTCGACGGTGACGATGTAGCGGCCGGGCTTGGCGTAGGCGTGCCAGCGCTCGTCGAACTGGTCGTCGGAGCAGCTTGTGGCCTGGCAGCCGTCGCCGAAGTCCCAGTGCTCGATGCCGCCCTTGTTGGCGGCGAAGGCGCCGCGGATGAAGGCGCGCGCTTTGAACGCGATCGGCTGGTTCGGGCGCAAGTCCTGGGTCGGGTAGTAGGTCACGTGCATGGTCGGCGGCGTGCGTGCCGCCGCGGCCACGATCGGCACCGCCTTGTCGTACCCGCCGATGTCCACACCGTAGTGGTAGTAAATGCCGCGCTTCGGATCGTTCAGCGTCAGTTCGCCGGCGTCCACGTACGTGCGTTCGTTGCCCATCTGCGTCATGGATGCGAACCAGGCCTGGCGCGCGGGATAGACCATTGGCCGCGGTCCGAAGTACGGGGCGTCGGGGGCCCAGCAGCGGAGGCGGGCGTCCTTGTCCAGCGCGTGGATGTCCCCGGAATAGGAGACCGCTTTGGCGACCTGTCGTGTCACGGCACAACCGATTTTGACGCCGTTCACGACGGACGGGAGGCGGTACAGTGCGGAGACCAGATCCGCTCTCTCGCCGTCCACATCCACCGTGACACGCGGGAACCGCACCACGCCGCGGACGCGGTCCGGTTGCTCGTGCAGTGCGACGAGGGTGATCCGGCGCACCGTGCCGTTTCGGCCCCGGAACTCGACCGACTCGCCGACGTTCAGGTCATAGACGCATCCGCCCTGAGGCGCAACACTGTTGGCTGTACTCATGGAGACCTCCTGTCTAGAGACAAAGACCGGAGACGAAGACTGGGGAGGCGGGCCTTCTGCGATCTTTGTCTCCCCATCTTCGTCTCTCCGTCTTTGTCTGTCCTTTCCCCTGCCCGAACGGCCGTTAGTACGAGTGGGTTTCCCATATTCCGCCCTTCATGGAGGGCTTGACAGTACCAGAACGAACTGTTCAATAAGGACCGCTTGGCGACCCCACCGGCACAAGGCCGGTGGGGTCGCCAAGCCGTGCCTCCTGCGCGAGTCGGTGAATTGCGGGAGAACTTCTGGCGGCCGAGCACTAGCCAACCAATCTCCTTCACCACCGACATGAAGCCGGTGGGGTCGCCCATAATGCACAGGTCAGAACGACCGTGCGCCGTGCTTGCCTTCTCACCGCGCATCGCCCCTTCACTCGTGCTCGAAGACCACGAGCGCATAGCCTTTGACGCCGGTGACCGTGGTGCGAACGTAGCCGTCCGCGGCACGGAAGTCCAGAGGTTCGCGTTCGGGCGCGCGATAAACGGCCTTTACCTTGCGTCCGTCGCACTTGAGCCCGAGTCCGATCCCGGGCACGAAGATGGGTTCCTCGATCACCTGCATCTGCTTGCCGCGCATTTCGGGCAGATAGGTGATGAGATGCACAAGTGTCTGGCGTTTCGTTCGTGTGACGGTCGCCTGGGCGAACGACGGCAGACCGCTCTCCTTCAACAGCGGGTCCGGCAGGAGCCGCTCGATGCAGTTGCACACCAGCGTTTTGTGCGCCACGACGGCATACTCGTAGTATTCGGAGAAGACCGGGAAACTGAAGTGAATGATGCGGGATCCGCACTGCACGACCGCCGGCCGGCCCGCGTCCTTCTCGGGTGGGATGTAGAAATTCTCGTGGTGCCAGTCCCAGGACTTCCAGTTGAAGTACGGCTGGTGCAACCGTGCCAGGACCTTTGTCCCTTTGCGCGCCTGGATGGCTGTGCCATGGCTGTAGATTGTGGTGAGCATGGCCGGGAGACCGCGCGCGACTTCCTTCTCGGCCTGGTAGAAGGTGTAGTGGTGCGGATCGTCGCCCTTGAAAGACAGAGCATACTCCTTGAGTGCGAACGCCTTGCCGGACGGGTCGAGTCCCGAACGGCTGGAACTCAGGATGGTTCCGCCCTTCTTCAGGTGTTTTTCGAGCTTGGCCTTGAGTTCGGCATCGACCGTGACGTCGTCCGGGAGCACGATCAGGCTGTAGTGCGACAGGTCGCCCCGGTCATCCACCACGTCGAATTGGTACTTCAATTCCATGAGCATCCGCGCGGCGCCCATGATGTTGCCGCCGCGGTGCGGGGCGGCGCAGTACACCGCGATCTCCGTGACCGGCTTGGCTTTGTCGGTCCACGGCTCGAGCTCCTTGATCTTCGAATACACATTGCCAATGACGCGGTAGACTTCGGGATCCAGGACGCCGCGCGGGTGCATGTGGTCGCCGATGCTGACCGTGCCACCGTTGGCGACCGAGTTGTAGAGGTCGAACAGGATGCCGGGCTCGGTGCGGATGCCGCCGAAATCGCCCCAACTCCGGTGAAAGCGGCCGGTCATGGTGAAGTACGGCTTGCCCAGCGTCCGCGCGTAGCGGATGGCCGCGGGCATGAAGTCGTAGCCCCAGCCGCCGGTGGGCAGGATTTCGAGCTCGATGTGCGTCGGCTCGAAGCGGTAGGGCAGGGCGTTGTAGTAGCGGTAGATGCCTTTCTTCTGTTTCCGGACCAACCGCTCCACCTCGGTGCAGAACGTCTCGTTGGTCCGCTTCTGGAACGCGCGCATGGCGGCGTCGTCCGCCGGGTCCTGGCCGGCGTTTTTCATGCCGTCGACGCATTCCTGGCCGTAGCAGGGGTAGTAGTCACAGACCGAGTCGAGGAAGATGCCGTCCACAGGGTAGTTGGCAAGGACCTCCCCGACCTCGTCCAGCAGGTGCTGACGGTAGCCGGAGTTGAAGCACATGTTGCGGAAGAAGTTCCCCATCTTGTCGAACTCGTACACCTGCCCGAGCTTGTTGACCTTGCACCACTCGCGGTGCCGCAGCGCCTGCTCGTGGTCGAGCCCGGCACTGATGTAGGTCGCCACCATGATGTCCTTCTTGTGGCAGGCCTCGATGATCTCGCCGAGCAGGTCGATCTTCAGCCCCGGGTGCATGACGCCCACCTTCGTCGGATAGTAGGCGAACCCGAGGTTGCAGCGCGCAAACACCGTGATGTAGTCGACGTGCGCGTCGGCCAGAGTGCGCGCAAAGGTTTTGCCGTCGAAATCGCGACCCACGTCGTAGATCCCGGGCATGGTGTGGAAATCCAGGTGTATCGCACGGCGGGGGAATGGTCTCCGTTTCATTTGGGATACCTCCTGCCTTCAGAGACAAAGACTAGAGACAAAGACTAGAGACAAAGACTAGAGACAAAGACTAGAGACAAAGACTAGAGACAAAGACTCAGATTTCGGTCTCCCCATCTTCGTCTCTCCGTCCAATCCGTTCTTCCGTTTTCATGCCAAGTTTGGCACTGCCTCGGTCCGTTCTCGTGCCCCTTGCCCTTGCCCGTTCCCGTTCCCGTTCCCGTTCCCGTGCCCGTGCCCGTGCCCGACGGGCCGAGGAACGCGGAGGCACCTTCTGGCGCTGAATCGAAGTCTGCGGCAATTCCGGTCGGGAAGACCTTGCTTCCCCGGAAAAGTACTGGCGGAGTCAGCCGGAGGCAAGGCAGAACCTGCTGTTCCCGGCGTCCGTCCCACTGCCGGTGGGCCTACGCGGAATGCGTCGCGGGTGGAACGACGGTGTGCTGGCGCATGCGTGAGACCCCCGTGGCCTTGTGCCACGGGTGAATCGGGTTCGCCCGCCAAACGTAGGCGCCCCCCTCTCTTCCCTTTCTCCCGTCCGCCGCCGGCGGACGGGAGAAAGGGAAGAGAGGGGACACGGTGCGGCGTAGTAACCAAGATGAACCCGTTCACCTGCCACACAAGGCGGCAGGGGTCTATGCTCCACCCTTTGCTCCCAATGAAACTGAAGGGGGCCGGGAGCCCGCGAGGACGCGGGCGCTCCAGGGACTGGCACGGGGGGCTGACTTTGGAGCGCCCGCGTCCTCGCGGGCTCCGGAAGCGTCGTGGCCAGTTTCACCTCGGTATGACCGGGCGGTACGCCAACCGGGAACTGCTGACGCACTATGCCCATGCACGTCGGGTTTTTGCTTTTTGCCGGGCGGTTTCGTATATTGCCGGACTTCTTTGGATTTCTCGGACGGGGCGACAGCCGGAACAGGCATCGCGGGAAGGAGGATTGACCATGGCGCGACCCATCACACTCTGCACTGGGCAATGGGCCGACCTGCCTTTGGAGGTTCTGGCGCGCAAGGCGGCCGTGGCGCGGGACCTCTGGGACCGCGGTAGAGTGCTCGGGGCCGTCCCGGCCCGAGACCCTCGGCCGGACCGCACCGCAACCGGCGCCCGATTTCGACAAGGTCTCGGCAGGACTGGTATGGCGATCATGAGACCGTGTGTCCCCTGTTGCAGCAACCTCTGAACCACCGCATTCCTGAACACTGAACACCATGTCCACCCCAACACATCCCCTGAACATCGACGCGCACTTCCCGGGCGGCAACATCGTCGTCGAGTCCATTGATGGCGACGTCGTCGACCTGCACCAGGATTTGCGCGACACGACGACCGACTGGTTCTACTGGTGCTTTGCCGTGCACGGCGCGGCGGGGCGTGCGCTGACGTTCCGGTTCACCAAGAGCGCAGCGCTCGGCGTGCGCGGCGCGGCGGTCAGCCTTGATCGTGGTGAGACCTGGGCCTGGCTCGGTGCGGAGTGCGTCAGCGGCAATTCGTTCACGTACCGGTTTGCGAACGTCGCATCGGAAGTACGGTTCAGTTTCGGCATGCCGTACCAGGAGACGCGGTTTCGGCAATTCCTGGCGCGCCACGCCGGCAACCCGCGCCTGCGCTGCGAGACGCTGTGCCGCACGCCGCGCGGTCGCGATGTCGAACGCCTGCACCTCGGTTGCCTGGATCGTGACGCACAGGTGCGCCTGCTGCTCACCTGCCGCCATCACGCCTGCGAGATGATGGCCGACTACTCGCTGGAAGGCTTGATGGATGCGGCCCTCGCCGGCGAGGACGACGCGGCCTGGCTGGCGGAGAATGTCGAGATCATGGTTGTCCCGTTCGTGGACAAGGACGGCGTCGAAGACGGCGACCAGGGCAAGAACCGGCGTCCGCACGACCACAACCGCGACTACGCCGGCGAGAGCGTTTACGCCTCGGTGCGCGCCCTGCGCGAGACCGTGCCGGCCTGGTCGCGCGGGCGCCCGCTCGCGGCCATGGACCTGCACTGTCCACACATCCGCGGAGTTCACAACGAGGTCGTCTATCTCGTCGGGGCCGAGGACGCCGCAATCTGGCGCGAGCAGTGCCGGTTCGGGGACGTGCTCGAAGCGATCGTGCCTCCAGCCGGACTGCCGTACGCAGCCAGCGACAACCTGCCGTTCGGCCAGGCGTGGAACACGCCGTCGAGCTACAGCGCCGGAATGAGTTGCTCCGAATGGGCCCGGCACCTGCCGGGCATCCGCCTTGCCACATCCATCGAGATCCCGTACGCCAACGCCAGTGGCGCGGAAGTGAACCAGACCACCGCCACCGCGTTCGGCCACCGCCTGGCCCAGGCCTGGGCGCGCTATCTCCGCGATGTATCCCTGACAGAATGAAGCCCTGGTCATTGGGATGGCGCCGGGTTCGTAGTTCCGCGTTCACGCGGTCCGGGTTGCGCGCGGCCAGCGGTGCGTGAGACTGCCTGAAGGCGAAACCACGAACGCGCAGGCACGCACTGTGGCGTTGGGCCCGGTCAGGGCTGTTTCAAGATCCGGCGCCGCGTCTCGAAAGGCCACGCCTCCGCGCACACCAAGTAGGGGCGGCCTGTCCTCAGGCCGCCCCCCCCCCCGGCGTGGGGACACGCCGGGGGTACTCACCGCACGCGACGGTCACGGATCTTGAAACAGCCCTGGGGCCCGGTCCCCGCGGGTTGCATTTCGCGCCAGCCTTTGTTATCTTCGGTACCGAGACGGGAAAGAGATGAAAGCGGATCAGGGAAGTGGCATCCATGGCTCTCAGTGCAAAGCAGCGCCAGGCGTTTCTGGCTATGGCCCGGCGGCGGACAAGGCCGGGCAGCGGCAGCAGACCAGACGCCCTGCGGGAGAGCGCCCCGGAATATGGCGGCGCCATCGTCGGCACGTACCAGGGAACCGTTCGATTTGTGATCGTTGGCGGCCTGGCGACCCACCTCTACATGCCCGCAAGAATGACGGTTGACGTTGACATCCTCATCCTCCGCGACGACCTGCCAGAAGCCGAGACGGCGCTCGATACAGCGAGGGCCGTGAAACTGGGGGCGCGTGCTATCGGCGGTAGTACCTGGAGGTTGCCGACCAATCATTGCCTGGACGTGATTGCCGTGGACGAGCCGTGGGTCGATGCCGCCCTGGCCCGCCCCGTGACTGGCCCTGACGGGCAGCCCTATGTCGCACTGCCGTATCTGGTCCTGATGAAACTTGCTTCGGGCCGGGTTCAAGACCTTGCCGACATCAGCCGCATGCTCGGCGCCGCCACCCCCGAGCAAGTCCGCAAGACCGAACAGGTCGTGAAGCGCTATCGCCCGCAGGACGTGGAGGACCTCGCAAGCCTGGTCGCGCTGGGGCGGCTGGAGTACGAGTGAGACGGCCCCAGATTCTCGGAAAGGAACCCGACCGTGGGAGATGACCGACAACTCTCATGCCTGTCGCCGACGGCGAGGACGTCACGCCCATTCGACGACACCGCCATCGCGACAGCGCCCTTCCCTTGTGTCTAGCAGGTGACATCTGAAACCTCTGTCCGCCGCTGCCGCCACGGCACAACGAAACTGGCGAACCGCACATCAAGAGAGGCCCCAATCCAATGCGAACTCCGCACGCACGGTTCCGGTCCTGCGGCGCTCTGGCCGCGCTGCTCGTGGCTGCGTGGCTGATTCCCCCGGCGCCCGGGCAGGATCAGGACGCGGCCGTCACGCCGGTCGCGGTTTTGCAGGGCGCTGCCGCGCGGCGCCTGAACGCGGCGCCGGACGACAAGACCGCGCCGAACTGCATTCGGACCGGCAAGGAAACCATCGAGTGGGACCTGCCCGCACTGCCGGCCGGCCTGTACTGCTTCGAGATGCGGGTTCGCACCGGCAACGACGACGCGGACCCGCTCAACGTGGTCTGTCGCTACCGTCTTGCCGCGGTCGGCGCGGATGGCAAGGAGTGCGCGCCGGTCGGTTTCGAGCCCAAGCCGGGTTGCGTACCGGCGAAGACCTCGAAGCAGTGGCCTGTCTACGTGGGCGACATTGTCAGCACCGCGCCACTGTCCCTGACCGAGGGCATGCGCCTGCACGTCACCGCCGCGGCCCCCTGGCTCAACATCGACGAGGTGCGGCTGTTCCCTGCGCCCGACCGGTACCGGCTCTCGTTTGGCCTCACGGTGGCTGAGCCCCGGGCGCTGTTCCGGCGCGGTGAGCCGATCCAGGCAACGCTCTCGGTCCAGTCGTTCTGGGACGCGCCGGGCAAGGTGCCGGTCAGCTTCGAACTGATCTCGCCCTACGGCAAGTCCGTGGGTGAATTCAAGGTCGACCTCGACGTGCCCGCCGGCGGGATCGTGGCGCAGCCGGTGACGTTCACTTCGTCGCTGAACGGCTGCCACGTGCTGCGGATGCACGCCGTCTATGAGCGCCCCGGCGTTGCCGCTTTCGAGTACACGCAGGAAATACCGGTCGGAGTGGTGTCGGTGCCGACCGCCGACCGACTCGCGCTCGCATCGCCGTTCGGGGTGCACCCGGGCGGGCTCAAGGAGTTGTACCAATCCGGGTTCAAGTGGGTTCGGCTCTGGGACAGCGGCGACGTGTGGGCGGCCCACGAGCGCGAGGGCAAGGGCAAGTTCGACTTCCTCGCAACCGAGGAGAAGGTCGAGAACTTCCGTCGCGCCGGGTTCGAGGTCCTGGCGGTGCTGGCGTACAGTCCGACCTGGGCCAGCACGCACCCGGAGATCGGCTACTACGTGTGCGGAGGCGCACCGTTCCCGCCCAAGGACATTCGTGACTGGCAGGACTACTGCCGCGAATACATGACCCGGTTCAAAGGCCGGATCCGGTTCTTCGAGGTCTGGAACGAACCGAACACCGGTGATGCGGCCAACCTGCAGAGCGGATTCTTCCGCGGCACGACGGCGGACTACGTCGCGCTGCTCAAGGCGGCGTTTGAGGTCAGCCGCCAGGTCGATCCTGAGATCCGGATTGTCGGCTGCTCCGGCACGGGCGACTTCCTCGCCTGGACCGAGGCGGTGCTGGCGGGCGGCGGCGGCCCGTACATGGACGTGCTCTCGTTCCACGCCTACACCACGCCGAGCTCGCCCGAGGAAGCGAATCTCGAAGGACGCCTGGACCGCCTGCACCAGATCATGGAGCAGCACGGTGTCGGCAAGCTGCCGCTGTGGAACACGGAAGTCGGTTACTGGCAGGACCGGCGCATCGGTGCGTGGCCGGCTACCACCGAGCAGCTTCTCGCCAAAGCTCCGGCCGGACTCGCCCCGAACTGGACCTCGAACTGGCCGTTCCGCCCGATCCCGGAGGATGACACGGCCGCCTTCACGGTGCGGCACTACTACCTGAACATGGCCAAGGGCGTGGAACGGTTGTTCTGGTACTCGAGCATCACGGGCGGCATGCCGTTGCTCTGCGAAGACGGGTCGCTGCGCCTGTCGTGTTTTGCCGTTGCCGCCGCGGCGCAGGAACTGGATGGCTTCACGTACTGGCGTCGTATCGACCTGGGCCTTAGGAGGTTGCAGCTACACCTGTGGGAATCCGATGCGAACGTCAAGGGCATCGTCTGGCACGCGGACCGCGGCACACGCGACGTGTTGTTCCGCAGTCCGGCCGCGGTCTCCGCGGTCGATATCTGGGGCAATCCCGCTGACCTGGCGCGCACCGCCGATGGCGTGCTCGTCACCGCCGGCCGCGACCCGATCCTCATCACGGGGCCGGCGGAGTTTTTCGACACCGCGCGCCTGCAGGCCCGCGAACTCGTGTTCCCGGTCGACGATGCGTACGTCGTCCGACAGGTGGATCCCGAGCGGCCGGTCAAGAACCACACCTCGCCCGCGTATCACGGCGACCGGCGCGTGTTCGGCCTGCCCAGTGTCGGTGACACGCTCGGGTGGAAGCTGACCGGGATCATGCCCGGTGCCTACCAGGTTGAGGTCGAACTGCGCACCGGCGACGCGGGTAACCTCTACGGCAACCTGGGCTGGTACGAGGTCACGGCTGTCAGTGGCGATGTCCGCACGCCGGTGCGTCTGGTTCCTGTCGACGACCCGGCGCGGCAGGCCAAAGCGATCACCACCCAGGAGGGCGGTGATCGCGCCTACGGCTGGGCTCGGAGCGAGACTCCGGTTCAGCTCGACCCGGTCAGCGAGGTCCATGTGGCGTTGAAGGGCGGATTCGGGTTCGTCGGGTCCCTGGCCTTGCGCGAACAGGCGGCGGAGGGGAAACCCGTCGCGTTGCCGAAGCTTGCGAGTCCGCCAGCGTTGGACGGGGACCTCGCCAAGGTCCGGGACTTGCCGCGGTTCGATGTCCGCAGCCGTCGCCAGGTCGCGATCGGCGTTGCCGACCCGTTCGCCAGCACATCCGAGCGCGACGCGTGGCAGGGCGAGAAGGACCTCTCCGCCGCGGCCTGGGCCGCGACGTGCGGCGACGTGCTCTACGTGGCGGTCGACGTCACCGACGGCGGCGGCCTGTTCCCGGCCGCGACGGGCCCGTACAACGGCGACTGCATCGAGTTGTTCCTGGACCTGCGCAGTCCGCCCGCACTCGGCACGCCCGCGGTCGGCGACGGCGTCTACCAGTTGCTGCTGCGCGCGCCGCGCGGGGACGCGACAGAGACGCGCCTCGATGGCCGCGTGCCGCCGGGCGCCACGGCGGTGGCGAGGAAGACGGCTGCCGGTTGGGGCGCGGAGTTCCTCATCCCGGTGTCGGGCCTGACCTCCGGCCGCCAGCTCGGTTTCGACCTGGCCATCGACGACGACGACACCGGCCAGGGCCGCAAGACCCAGATCGTCTGGCACGGCACGCGCGAGAACTACCAGGACCCCAGCGCCTACGGCGGCTGCGTGGTGGCGCCGTGATAGAACCCTGAGGTTCCAGGCTCGTAGTCCCGCGTTCACGCGGTCCGGGGCGCGTGTGCACATGGCAACTCAGGGGTGCGATCGAGTGCGCGGTGGCTCGGCGCGTCTCGCGCCGAAGCGGGATGCTCGGGCCGGCTCTGTCCGGCGAAGCTGCCTGGGTGTAGACGGATCCCCGGCCGAGGGCCTCGGTCCGGGACGGACCCGAGGCACCCTGCTGCGGTCCCGGAGGTCCCGTTCGGGTTCCTGATCGTCCGTTTCGCCCGGTGCGACCCGAATCGGTATTGAATCGGCCCCGGGCTGGCCACCGTTTGCCACCGGTCGACACCAGAACCCAGGGTGACGCTGTCGCTCTGCCCTGGGCTATTATACGTTGCCCCTTCAGGGCAAGCCGATGGTCGCCTCGCGGCGGGCCTGATTCTCCCGGTTTCGCTGGCGCTGTTCTCGGCACCGACCTCCGGTTATGTGACGCGTCACATAACCGGAGGTCGCCGCGCCACTGCCGCCCGCTGCGGACAACCACCGCTATGGGTGCCGTTTCCAGTTGGCGATGTCGTCGGAGCTGTCGGCGGCGGTGCACGGCGCGTCGGCCGCGTCGTCCGTGGGGCTGGTGGTGTTGTCATTGACACCCTTCTTGCCGTGCGCACCGTCTCGGCCCATGGACCAGAGATCGAACTTCTCCGGGTTCATCGTGCCCGGACACTGGTACCAGAACCGGTTGCCCCAGCCGTCCTTGAACCTGGCCGGATCGTAGCCTTCGAGGTAAGGTTTGCCAGTGGTCGACATGAAGGCGCTCACGGGCCAGTCGATCTCCCTGGCACTGGCGGCCTGCGGGTAGGCCCCGCGCTCCTCGCGATACTGGTCGAGTGCGATGGCCATCATCTCCAGTCGCGTCGCCGTGACGGCCGACAGTCTTCCGGTGGGGACGTCGATCACGGCATACACGACCAACCCGGCTAGCACGGCGATGATTGCCAGTGCCACCAGCAGTTCGATCAGCGTGAATTTCCGGTCCTTCATGGCCACGCCCTCCGGGATTCCGCCACCAGGAGTCTCGATTGCGTCGTGTCGTCAAGGTCACACACGCGGAACAATCCTCTCTGAAGTTGTAGCAGGGTTGGGCATGGAAACGCAATGGACCGGTGGCGCCTGACCGGGGGGACGCCGGACCGTGTGAACGCGGAACTACGAGCCTGGGCCGTGCTTCTTGCTGAACCAGGTTGGGGTGTCAGCGCTGCCCCTATGCATCGCGGAGGAGTCGTTGCCTCACCGGGAGCCCCCCCCACGGCGGATTGCGGACCTGGCGATGGGCGAGTCGCATCTGTTGCTTGCCAGAGCCGCGTCTTGCCCATCGCCAGGTCCGCGATCCGCCATCGGGAGGTATGGAGGGGCAATGCCCCTCCATCAGGGGGTTTGGGGGGCGGCGCCCCCCAACGACATCAGCGCAGTTTCACTTCGGCCTTCTTTTCGGCGGAGGTGTACATGGCTTCGAGCATGCGGATGACCTGCAGGGTCTGCTCGGGCGGCACGGCGACCGGCTTGTTGTTGATCACGGAGTCCACGAAGCTTTTGATCTCCTCGACATGCCCGGACATCTGCGGCACGTAGCTGACCTTCTGGTCGTAGAGGACTCGGTTCGTCTCGCCGTGGACTTCGAGTTCGGGATAGTTCGCGCCGGCCTCGGTCCCGAACAGGGACGTGGCGAACCGCTCGTGCTCTTTCATGTTCAGGAGGAAACTGCACTCGAGCGTCAGCGCCGCGCCGTTGTCGAAGCGGATCATGCCGACGGCGAAGTCCTCCACGTCGTACATCTTGCGGTCCCATTCGCCCCACATGCCAATGATGTCGTGGCGTTTGGCCAGGAACGTGCCCATCATGGCCGAGACCGTCACCGGCTTGGGCGCGCCCATGAGCCAGTACGAGAGGTCGAGAATGTGCACGCCGATGTCGTAAATCGGGCCGCCGCCGGACAGCGCTTTCTTGATGAAGCCCGGCGCCGTCGGCACGAAGCGCCGCCGGATCGCCTGGGCGCGGCAGTAGTAGATATTGCCGAGCGTGCCGGCGTCGACGATGTTCTTCATCGTTTGTGCCTGACCGTTGAAACGCGTGCTCTGGGCGCACATAAGGAGCCGCTTGGATTTCTCCGCGGCTCTTATCATCCCTTCGACTTCCTTGGTGCTGGTCGCCAGGGGTTTCTCGCAGATGACATGTGCACCGGCCCGGCTCGCGGCCACCGAGATCGGCGAGTGAAACTTGTTGGGCGTGCAGATGTCCACGATGTCGAGCTTCTCTCCAGCCAGCATGCGCCGGAAATCGGTGTACACACCCGGGATCTTGAAGTCCGTGGCAAACGCCTTGACGCGTTTCTCGTCCACGTCGCAGCAGGCCACCACGTCGCACGTGTCCGCCACCGCCTGCCAGCCCCGCATGTGCGCCCCACGCGCAATCCCGCCCGAACCCGCAATCGCGACCCGCAGCTTACCCATGGTCAGACCCCTCCGGTGCAGTGTTCCTGTGTCGTGTTTCCCAAGAGACGCCACGGCCCGCCACGGACCGCGGTCTTGGAGGTACTATTGTACCGCCACCCTGCGGGCCGCGCAACATCAAGCGCCAACGGTGCCGCATTACACGGTGACGGCCCGAGGGCTGCGGCGAGCAACTGGGCGGTTTCAGGACTGATGGCACGTTTGCCGCGGACGATTTCGTTGACGCGACGCACGGGAACGCCAATGTGCCGCGCCAAGGCCGTCTGCGTGATGCCCAGCGGTGCGAGAAACTCCTCCGCGAGAATTTCGCCAGGTGACGTTGGCATGCGGTGTTTGGGAATCATTGTCGCGCTCTCCTATCCAGCGTGGCAGTCAACGACGGCCACATCGTGGGGAGCGTCAGTGCGAAGAACCCGATCACTGAACCTCCGTCAGGCGGATGCTCTCACTGATCCGAGGCCAAGGGCGCAACGCAGTTCGGTTCGGAGTCTCTTCATGATGCATATGGCCGTCTTGGCGTCCGCGCAGCCGGCGGACTCGCCCGGGTAGCGGAAGAGCACGGCGTATTGCGACAGAGTCTCTACGTCGTCGCGCCATAGACGCCAAACCGGATGGAACGGGACGCACGCGGCGAGAAGCGGCAGCAGGTCATGCGTCTTCGGAAAGGGGATCCGATGACGCACGAGCGTGGCTTTGAGATACTTCTCGATGCACTGCTGGGCATGGAAACAGGCCGAATCGTGGTTGACGTGTTTCCGCGCCCGATACTCCCGGAGAGCCGAGAAGTAGTCTCCTTCAGCTTTGTCGATCCACTCTCGCAGTTCCTCGGTCATAGAGAGTCTTCCCCGTGTGCCAGATGGTGCTTAGGAAAGTATCCTCCTGGCGGAGCCGGCGCCGGACCTCGGCGGGAGTGCGGACCACCAAGTCGAGCGGGAATTCCCGGTCTATGGCCCGCCGGATCGTGATCGCCTGGTCCACATCTCGGCCATCATGTTCCATGACGACCAACAGGTCCACATCACTGTTGTCGGTGGCATGGCCGTTGGCATAGGACCCGAAGAGGATCACGCGGTCGGGACGAAAAGTCCGGGCCACGTCCCTGGCGTAGCGACGAATCTGGCGCATGGTCACCATCGCAGATCTCTCCGGATGTCCGCCGTTCTGAACCCGAGAATGGAATCTGCCACGCACCGGGGGACTTGTCAAGAACGGGAGGTCGCTTTCGTGTGCAGGCCGGTCCACGCGCGGGCTGGAACCGAACGGGCGCAGGCAGGATACCCGTCACCTTGCGAGGTTCGCTGCCGCGCCGGCAAGGGCCGGGCGCCAGCGGGATGGCCGTCCCCGGGGTGTCTACAGCGCCCGCGGCAGCGCGGTTCCTTCCGCGCCCAAGTCAGCCGCGAAGCGGCGCAGGTCGCGCTCGTCCTCGATGCCGTGTTCTTTGAAGGCGCGGTGTGCCAGGCGCAGGGCGCGGACGCCGGCGGCGGGGCCGTCCGGGTGCGCGTAGACCGAGGTGCCGGCCAGGAACATCCGGCCAGTCTCGCCGAGCTCGCGCATATTCCGGCCGATGTTCTTCGGCCCCAGGCCGCCGGCAATGGCCAGCGTCATGCCGTCGTTACCTTCCAGGCCCTCGGCGCGCAGGCGGTTCAGGATCTCGGTCTTCTCGATGTCGTCCGGCTTCAGGTATCCGCCCATGGTCGTGATCTGCATGAATGCGGCGCCGAACAGGCCGGAGAGCAGGTACATGACGCGCGAGTCGAAGCCCCAGGTCGGTGAACCCGTCAGCATGTTCATCCCGGCCGTGTGCGCATACACCGGTACGTCGTGTGCCGCCACGATCTCCGACATTTTCTGGAAGCCGCCACCGTAGTACGGCGAGAACATGAGCGCATTGGCGCCGGCGTCCAGCGCGGCCGCGGCGTAGTCGGCGATGCGGTCCGCGTCCGTGGTGATGTGCGGTGCGAACAGGAACCGGGTGCGCCGTGTTCGCCCGCGCCGGCCCAGGTCGAAGCCCGCCGCCTCGAGGTCCTTCACGACCCGGCTCACGTAGCGCGGCAGGTCGCGGAGCGACAGGTGCATGTTTTCGTCCGCCTTGGTAAAGCGCGCCCCCGCTCTTGCGGCCTCGACGATGCATTTCGAGAAGAGCTCGGGCGTGAGGCCGGTCTTGGGCTTCACAATGGTGCCGATCAGCGGTTCGTCGTCGCGGAGCCGGAGGTACTCGCGGACGCGTCGGTGCGGCCAGGTCTGGCCGGGAAAGCGCGTCAAGAGGGCAGGGGGAAACCGCATGTCAACGACTTTCGCGCCTTCGTAGAACGAGAAGGCGGACGCCGGCTCGCTGGCTATCGCCATGAGGAGCTGCGCGAGCGGGACGCGACCGTCGGCGCGTTTGTCGAAGAAGTGCAGCGGATAGGCGATCTCGACGAGCCCACTCTCGAGGTGATCTCTCCGGCGATACTCGAGGAGTTGGATGTCTTCGGCCCAGCTCATGAACCGGTCGTAGTCTGCCGGCTTGCGGACGGACGAGTTGCCTTCCTGGTGCCACGGTTTCAGCGTACCATGCTCCAGCACCATTTTCGCGGCCTCGATCAGGCCGTGCATGGGCGGACCGTTGTGGCGCGTTGCGAAGAAGTACTTGACGCACACGGCGTCGCCCCGGCAGCGGCCGCGGCCCTCGTTCAGGGTCGCGAGCGCGGCGGCGGTCTGCGCGGGCGTGGAGATCGGCTGGCGGCCAATGTAGGGATGTGTTGTCATGTGGGGAAGGTTGTTTAGGCTGAAGGGGTTTAGGATGAAGGTTCGCTGGTTGGTGTGTCTGGGAACGATGCACTGCGGCGGGTAAGCGAGCCGGTTGCCGGCCGCTCGCTGAAGCGTCGCTGCAGCTTCCGCTTGACGGGCCTGTCGATTTAATGGCGCCCAGAGCCCGCGAGGACGCGGGCGCTCCAGTTCGGATGCCGCACGAAACTTGGAGCGCCCGCGTCCTCGCGGGCTCTTCTTTTTGGCTAAATCGACAAGCCCTGAAGGCGGCACTCAGGCAAGACGCCAGGACCCCGTCCCGAGGCGGTCGAGAGGTACTTCACCCCGTGCCCGCTGAAACCCGAAACCCGAAACCTGTCAGCCTTGCGTCCAGGTTGGTAACATAGCGCGCCGGGGGAACGCGGCGCTACGCCTTCCCCGCTGCGCCGGTGTAGCGGCACCACTTCTCGACCACGGGCGCCAGGGCCTTCATCGCCTCGGCGAGTGTGAGGGTGATCCACAGCGTCTGGTGGCCGTGCCAGCGCTCGAGCAGTGTGTCGCGCACGGCGCGGACCAGTTCGCTGGCGACGTTGACCTTGGCAATGCCCAGCGAAATGGCCTGCTTCAGGTCTTCCTCGGGCGTGCCCGAACCGCCGTGCAACACCAACGGGATGCCGGCCGCAGTGCGCAGGCGGGCGAGCAGTTCCATGTCGAGCTTCGGCCGGGTCGGGTAGTTGCCGTGCGCGTTGCCGAACGAGATAGCGACCATGTCCAGGCCCGTCTGCTCGACGTAGTTGCGCAGTTCCGTCGGATCGGTGAGCGACGACTCCTTGCAGCCTTCGCCGGTGATGTCGTCGACGCGTCCAACCGCGCCGATCTCGCCCTCGGTGGTGAGCCCGCGTGGCCGTGCCAGTCTGACGAGTTGCTGCAGTCCGGCGACGTTCTCGGCAAACGGCTTGCACGAGTAGTCGAGCATCAGCGACGTGTAGCCGGCGGCCAGGCACTGCTCCGCGCCGGCGAGCGAGTCGCCGTGGTCGAGGTGCAGTGCGGCGGGGACGTTGTAGTGCTTCGCCATGGCGCGGGCCGTGTCCGCCATGCGGTCGGGCTGCAGCAGTGCGAACTCCGCAGGACCGTTCATGAGCATGACCGGCGCGCGGCAGTCGCTGGCCACACGCAGGACAGTGTCCATGCTCTCACTGTTCCAGACGCAGAATGACGGCACCGCGTACCCGCGCTTGGCCGCGTCGCGGATCAACTCGAGAGACGGGATGAAATTCACGTACCTGCCTCCGTTCCAGATGCCTCCGGCGGCCGGGGGACGTCATTGACTTCCCCCGGACCCCCTTCGTTGTTTGGCGTTCGTGACCATGGCGTAGCGCGGAATGCCGACGGCGCCGCCGACGTGACGCAGGCAGGCGGCGGCGGTGCTGCTGGCGACGCGCGCCGCCTGCACCGGCGCCAGGCCGTGCGTCAGGCCGGCGATGAAGCCGGCGTCGAAACAATCACCGGCGCCGGTCGTGTCCACGACCGCGGTGGCGCATGACGGAACCTGTGTCTGCGTGCCGCCAGCCGAGACCAGGCAGCCTTTGGCACCCATCTTCAGCACCACGGTGCCGGCGCCGAGCCCGTGGAGGCGCCGCACGATCTGCTTGGCGTTCAGGCCGGGATAGATGGCGCGCATGTCGTCGAAACTCGGCAGTACCACGTCGGCGTGCGGGACCATCATCTCCCAGGTCTCGCGGTTCGGGCCGAGTCCCCAGCACTCGTCGAGCAGCGTGACGACCCCGCGCTTCCGTGCGTCGGCCAGGAGTGCGGCGCCCGGTTCACCGTCGATACCGGGCAGCACCCACAGATCCTGGTAAAGCAGGAAGTCCGCCTGCAACAGTGCGTTGCGATCCAGATTCCTGAGCGTGAAGGTGCGGTTGGCCCCGGGCGTGTGGATGAACGTGCGCTCGCCGTTCGGATGAATCCCGACGTACGTGAACGGGGTCCGGTCCTTCTTTGAGACGCAGATCCCGGACACATCTACACCGATACTGCGCAACCGCTGGCGAACGAACGCGCCGGTCAGGTCGTCGCCGACTTTCGAAAACACACGGACCGGCACGCCCAACTGCGCCAGCGCCGTACTGGTGTTGGCCGCGCCGCCGCCGGGCATGAACTCCAGCGAGTCGGTGATGACCTGCGTCACTTTGCCCAGGACCGGGTAGTGGGGCAGGGGCCGACTGAGCGCGTCGACCACCAAAACCCCGAAGCAGTTGACGGTCTTGCGTTTCATGTGCAGAACGACGGAACCCCTGTGGAACCCCGGTTCTCCGCAATGTCCAAACCTCACCGCAAGGCTGGAGCCTTGCTCTACGTCACCGAAAGCGTGCGCTCCCGCCCATCAGTCCCGCCTTCTCTCGGCCTCAATACCCCAGGCTCTTGAGGAAGGCGCGGTTGTCGCGGACCACGGCGGCGATGTCGCGCTTCGGGTGATCCTCTTCGACCGCCACCCAACCGTCAAACTTGATCGCCACCAGACCGTCGAGGACGGCTTTCACGTCCAACCCGGTATTGCCCTCGGCCAGGTCGCAGAAGCGGCTCGTCTTCCAGAAGTCGGGCTTGCGTCGGTTCCAGCCTGCCGCCGGGTCTTGCGTCCAGAAGTTCTTCAGGTGCACGTGCGCGATCTGGCCTGGCCAGCGCTTCAGCACATCCAGGGGCTTGCAGTTCGCCGCGAGCAGGTGGCCGGTGTCGTACAGCAGCCACAGGCCGGGGATCTTCTTCAGCGCCCGCGCGCAGTCGTCAACCGTCTCCAGAAGCGTGTTCACGTGAATGTGGTGGAAAGGCTTGACCCCGTACTTGTTGAACGTCTGGATGTGCGCGCCCATCGTCACGGCGATCTGGTCCAGTTCCGCGTCCGACGGGTCCTTGCCGTCCTTCTTCCACACCGCCGGCACCTCGGCTGCGCCGTTGCCCAGCGTCGCGTTGACCTTGGCCTTCAGCAGCGGATCGGGGGCGCTGACGTTCACCAGGTGCAGCCCGTACTCGCCCGCCAGCGCACCCAGTTCGAGCAGTTCTTCGGCGCTCTTTACGCCAAAGCCCTCGACGCCTTCATACCCGGCGTCGCGGACGATCTCCATGACCTTGCGCGGGTCTGCAACCACGTCCTTCGGCCAACCACACAGATGCGCGGAAATGCGGAGCTTCACGATTCGGTCCCTCCTCGTTGGATTGCGGATTCCCCGGGCGATCGTTATGACGTACGGGGCTTGACAATCATTTAATGAGCGATATTGTGTATGACTAGAACATACTACGCTCTTGTGAGATGTCAAGTTAGTCAAAACGATCATAAAATGATTGCTAAGGCCAATCGAACCCGTTTCGCGACGCACGCCGTTCAGACGCGGACGCGGCGTCCGATCATTCCGGAGCGTTGGGAACAGATCGTCGAACTGGTGGATGCCCAAGGCGATGCGAAGGTTGCGGACATCGCGTGCCGGTTCGGCATCTCGCTGGCGACGGCGCGGCGCGATCTGGCGCAGATGCAGAAGCGTGGATTGCTGACGCGGACGCGTGGTGGTGCGGTGCCGGCGTTGCAGGTCGCGGTGGCTTCCACGTTGGTCGAGAGTCGCGGCGTTCACGCTGCGGAGAAGGAGCGGATTGGGCGTGCCGCGGCAGCGTTGGTGCAGTCCGGCGACACGCTGATGATGGATGGCGGCGTCACCACGTACCACGTGGCGCGGCATCTCCAGGCGCAGGATGTCACGGTGGTCAGCAATTCGCTGGATGTCGTGCAGGTGCTGGCCGGTCGCGGCGATGTGACGCTGCTGGTGCTTGGCGGTCAGTGGCATGCCGCCAGCGGCACCGCGACGGGGGCTGTCACAGCACAACAGATCCTGCAACTTCGCGCGGACAAGGCGATCCTGGGCGCGGACGCCGTGTCGCCGGGGGAAGGGCTGAGTTGCCCGACGCCGGAGATTGCGCAGGCGAAGAAAGCGATGATCCAGGCCGCGCGCGAAGTCATCGTGGTGGCCGATCACTCGAAGTTGGACCGGGTCGCGCTGTACCACGTGGCTGCGGCACAGCGCATTTCGACCCTGATCACGGACGCCGACGCGGCTCCGGACGTGCTGGACGCATTCCGCGCCGCGGGCGTACAGGTGGTGGTGGCGACGTGAGGGGCGGAGTGGGGGGACGAAGATCGTGAGTGGGTGAGTGAGTGAGTGAGTGGGGGGGGAGTGTTGCGTGATACGTGATGCGTTTTGAACCTCTGAACCTTATCCCAACGGAGGCAACCATGTCAGATCCAGTTCGTGTCGGTATTGTCGGGTGCGGCAACATCAGCGGTTTGTACATCCAGGGCTGTCAGAAGTTCGACATTCTGAAGCTGGTCGCGTGTGCGGACCTGGACATGGCGCGTGCCGAGGCCAAGGCCAAGGAGTTGAACGTGCCGCGGGCCTGCGCGGTCGAAGAACTGATTGCGGACCCGGAGATCGAGATCGTGGTCAACCTCACGATTCCCGCGGCGCACTTTCCGGTGGCGGAGAAGGCGTTGCTGGCCGGCAAGAATGCCTACAACGAGAAGCCGCTGTCGGTCACGCGCGAGCAGGGCGCGAAGCTGCTCAAGCTCGCCAAGGCGCGCAAGCTCCGGGTCGGGTGCGCGCCGGACACCTTCCTCGGCGCCGGCCTGCAGACCTGCCGTAAGCTCGTGGACGACGGCTGGATCGGCACGCCGGTCGGGGCCACGGCGTTCATGCTGAGTCGCGGTCCGGAGCGCGGGCACCCGGATCCGGAGTTTTTCTACAAGCCGGGCGGCGGGCCGCTGTTCGACATGGGACCGTACTATCTGACCGCGATGGTGAACCTGCTCGGGCCGGTCCGCGCGGTGACGGGCATGACGCGCGCGTCATTTTCGGAGCGCATCGTCACCAGCAAGCCGAAGTACGGGCAGCGCATCAAGGTTGAGACCCCGACGCACATTGTCGCTGTCTTGGAGTTCGCGAGCGGCGCCATCGGCAACATGGTCATGAGCTTCGACTGCTGGCGCACGAACCTGCCGCGCATCGAGGTCTACGGCAGTGACGGCACGCTCGGGGTGCCGGACCCGAACACGTTCGGCGGTCCGGTGTTATTCGCGCGGGCGCAGGAGGCGTTTGCCGAAGTGCCGCTGTCGCACGCCTACCGTGAGCAGTTCCGGAGCCTGGGCATTGCGGACCTCGCGTACGGACTGCGCTCCGGCCGCGCGCACCGCGCCAGCGGCGAACTCGCCTGCCACGTGCTCGACGTCATGCACGCGATCCTGGATGCCGGACGCGAGGGGAAGAGGGTCAAGGTGAAGAGCACCTGCGCACAGCCGGCGCCGCTGCCGGTCGGGTTGCGCGAGGGCATCCTCGACGAGTGAGCCGGCCGCTCGGCAGACAACACGCGGGGCGGCAGTGGCGCGGGACCTCCGGGACCGTGGTAGGGTGCTCGGGGCCGTCCCGGCCCGAGATCCTCGGCCGGAGACCGGCCCGAGGCACCCCGCTTCGGCGCGGGACGCGCCGAGCCACTGCGCGATCAGTAGCATCCCAGCGCCCTTGACGGATGGACTCGCTCGGCTATGCTGGTAGGGCATGGACGCCAATCGTGCCAACCTGCGGGTTCAGAACGTGGCGCGTGCGCCCGGCGCGCGCGGGCTGGGTCTGTTGTATCCGGTCTTTACCGGCCTGGGCATTGTCGACACCCGCGGCAAGTACGTCTTCTATCCGCATCGGCACAGCGGCTACGAGGTCATCCTGGTCGATCGCGGCACCTACGTGTGCAAGCTCAACGACGTCGAACTGGTCCTGGGCGCGGATGAGATCGTCGTGGTCAAGCCGGGCGATTGGCACGAAGACTACTGCGAGCCGCCGCTGCGGTATTTCGGAGTCACCTTCCGTTTCGACGACGAGGGGCAGGGGCCGGTGGTCATGCCCTCCCTGTTTGCGGACGGCGTGCGGCCGGAGATGCAGCGGCTGCGGGTGGACCGGCGCGTCTTCTGGCCGCTGGTGCGGCGTATCCAGCGCGAAGCGAACCCGCCGGACGAGTTCTCGGCGCACGTTCAGGACGCACTGCTGCTGGAATTCTTCTGGCACCTGGTGCGCGGGCTGCCACGGGCGGTTCTGTGCACGCAGTTCCGGGACTTGTCGTTTCAGCAGGCGTTCCCCCAGCAGTTGCGGCGACTGTTCCGTGCCCACGCGGGGCGACAGATGAGTGTCGCGGAAATGGCCGTGCGGCTGGGCATGAGCGAGAGCTCCCTGGCGCACCGGTGCACGAGCATGCTCGGAGAGTCTCCCGCCCGCGCCTTCCTCAAGTACAAGATGGAACGGGCCGAGACGCTGCTGCGCGACACGGTCCTGTCCGTCAAGGAAGTGGGGACCGTGCTGGGCTTCGAGGACCCGACGCATTTCTCGCGCACCTTCCGGCGCCTGCAGGGCAGCGCCCCATCGGTGTTCCGTCAGCAGCACCGCCGCGCAAACGGGTGACGCGCGGGCAGTGGCGCGGGACCTTCGGGACCGTGGCAGGGTGCTCGGGGCCGTCCCGGCCCGAGATCCTCGGCCGGAGACCGGCCCGAGGCACCCCGCTTCGGCGCGGGACGCGCCGAGCCACTGTCCGGTCAACCCCGCTTCGGCGCGGGACGCGCCGAGCCGCTGTCCGGTCGACCATTGCAGGATTTGTCAAGGCATTTGCATCTTTCGCCATGGGACGCGATGCGGCGATGCAGGTATATTCAAGGGGTATAGGCGACTTGGCGTGTACGTCGGGCGCCGCATCGAAGAAAATGGAGGAGCGACCATGGATTTCGGTAAGGAACTGGCAGTGCAGAGTTATTGCTTCCGGGGTTTCAAGGCCAACCCCGAGGTGATCGAGAAGGTCAAGGCCATCGGGTTGTCGCGCATCGAGTTGTGCGGGGTGCACGTCGATTTCGCGAACGATGCGAAGTTCGACGAGGTCATTGACCTGTACCGCAAGGCGGGCGTGAAGATCTGCAGCATCGGGGTGCAAGGCTTCAGCGGCAAGGCGGACGTGGAGCGCAAGTGGTTCGAGTTCGCGAAGCGCGCCGGGGCGACCACGATCAGTGCGACGTTCGCACTCGACACGGTGCCGAACTGCTACCGTGTCGCCGAGAAACTCGCCGACGAGTACAACATCAACCTGGCCATCCACAACCACGGCGGGCGGCACTGGCTCGGTGCAGCGGAAATGCTGAACTATGTGTTCAAGCAGACCAGCCCGCGCGTCGGGCTGATGCTCGACACCGCCTGGGCCCTGCATTCGCACGAGGACCCGGTCGCCATGGTCGAGAAGTTCGGCAGCCGCCTGTACGGCGTGCATGTGAAGGATTTCATCTTTGACCGTGCCGGCAAGCACCAGGACGTGGTGGTGGGAACCGGGAACCTCGACCTGCCGAAACTCTTCGCGGCCATGAAGAAGATCAACTTCAGCGGCAACCTGATTCTCGAGTACGAAGGCGAGGTGAGCAACCCGGTCCCGGCGCTCACGGACTGCGTGGTCGCGGTGCGCGGGGTCAAGTGCTGAGAAAGTGCGACTTGTGTAACAGGAGTCGATTTGCCGCTGGCGGCCCAAATGCGTGCCGGCAGTACACCGCCCGGCCCTCCGGGCGGACCTAGCGGGCGGGGGGCCGCCCGCGTTACGTCATGGTAAGGAGATTCGGAAATGAGTACGGACAAGATCAGTCTGGCATTGGTCGGTTGCGGCGGCATTTCGGGTGCGCACCTGAACGGGTACAAAGACCTGGTCAACCGCGGTTGCCGAGAGTTTTCGTATGTCGCCTGTTGTGACACGAACGAGGCGAACGCGCGCAAGCGCGCCGGGGAGTTGAAGGACATCCAGGGCGGCAAGGAGCCGCAGGTGTTCACGTCGGTCGCGGCGCTGGTCAAGGCGGGGATTGCGGACGCTGCCGACGTGTGCTTGCCGCACTGCTTCCACCACTCTGCTTCGATCGAGTTGCTCGAAGGCGGCCTGCACGTGATGTGCGAGAAGCCGGTCGGCATCTCGGTGGCGGCGTCGCGGAAGATTATCGAGGCGGCGAAGAAGAAGAAGCGCGTTCTGGCCGCGGCGGAAAACGTCCGGCGCTACTTGGGTGCGCGCGCCTGCAAGTGGGCGCTGATGGAAAAGAAGATGATCGGCGACCTGCGCGCGGTGCACGTGCAGTTCACGAACAACCAGCCGTTCGACATCACCAACTACGCGTTCAAGTGGCGTGTCATCAAGAACCTGGTTGGCGGCGGCATGATCATGGACAGCGGGGCGCATTTCACCGACATGATGCTGCACTTGTTCGGCGAGGTCGACACCGTCAGTTGCATCCTGCGGGCGCACGACAACCGCATGGTCGAGGACGTCCCGATCATCGGCAAGGCGCAGGCGGATGTCGAGGACGCCTGGCACGCCGTGATCCAGTTCAAGAGCGGACTGTACGCGACGTGGACCTACTCGCGTTGCTTCCCCGGCGAGTCGGTCTCCGCGGGCAACTATTTCGGCAGTGACGGCATGATGAAGGACCACAGCTTCCCGTTCCATTGCTTCCAGGCCGGCGGCAGTGTGATCCGGCCGGACGGCAAGCAGGTGTCGCGCGAGCAGATCCAGCAGGATTACCTGATGCAACTGCCGCAGTCGGAACGGGAACGGCTGTTCCCCTACGGCTGCACTGACGGGTTCGGGGTCGAGATCTGGGACTTCTGTGACGCGATCCGCGGCAAGCGCAAGCCGGAGATGGACGGCGAGGACGGGTTGCGCGCCAAGGCCCTGTGCGAGGCGTGCTACGAGTCGGCCACCGCGGGCAAGCCGGTGAAGTTTTCCGACGTGCTCAGCGGCAAAGTCAACGCCTACCAGAAGCCGATCGACAAGTTCTGGAAGATCTGAACGCAGGTCCGCGACTGACGGATCCCGGGCATCGCGCCGAACGCGCGATGCCCGTTTCCGTTTCCGGAGTTCGGCTTTCCACGTGATGCGTCAGCGCTTCTCGGGCGGCGATCGCTCGGTCATACCAAGGTGAAACTGGCAACGACGGTTCCAGAGCCCGCGAGGACGCGGGCGCTCCAAAGTCAGCCCCCGTGCCAGTCCCTGGAGCGCCCGCGTCCTCGCGGGCTCCCGGGCCCCAAAGTCAGCCCCCGTGCCAGTCCCTGGAGCGCCCGCGTCCTCGCGGGCTCTGGGCACCTTCAGTTTCATGGTACCCCACGGCCGCAAGGACCGTGGCGGCGCGGACGGACGCGAGTTACATCCACACATGACCGGGCCGTCTGCGGCCCGGGGGACGCTGACGCGTCAAGGTTTCCACACATTCCCATGCTTGACCTGAGGCCAGGTGGGTGTATTGTTGGGGCAGACGGAGATTTTGGGTTCAGAGCACCAGAGGGCGATGCGCTCGTGGTGCAGACGTTTTTTTTCCCGTCTGTCCAATGGTAGGCTGCAAAGAGAAGGAGCTGCGACATGAGGAAGGTCTTTCTGACGGGGTTGATGGCGGCGGGCATGCTGGCATTCTGCGGACGGGCCTGGGCCTGCGAGGATGACTTGGTGCGCGGCATGGACGGCAATTTCACCCACGGCCTGGTCAATATCGTCACCGGTTGGTATGAAGTCCCGCACCAGATCCATAAGGGCTATAACAAAGGCATCGGCGACGTCAACGAGTCGCCGGCCCTGAGTCGCTCCGCGGGTGCGGTGATGGGAACGTTCCGGGGTGCGTCGCAGGCGGTCGGGCGCACCGGCTGGGGCGTGATCCAGTTGGGCGGATTCTGGAGCCGCAACCCGAATACGAACCGTGAGTTCCGGCCGTTGCTCGACGGTGAGTACTCCTGGGAAAAAGGGACGAAGAAGGAGTTCCTTTGCCCGACTTTCAAGGATGGGTGGAACCGGATGGCGCCGCGGATGCAGCGCGGATTCCGCAACATCGTGGGTGCTGTGCCGGAGATCCCTGGCCAGGTCGTCAAAGGTGACAGGCAGGAAAAGAACAGCCTGAAAGGTTTCGGCAAGGGCGTGTGGTTCTGCGCCAGCCGCGCGGTGCAGGGCACGGGTGAGTTCGTCATGTTCCCGGTTGCGAGCCCAGAGGAGAATTTCAACGTCCCGTTCGAGGAGATCGAGGGCTGGGACGCCGTGCACGGCCGCTACAACAACAACGTTCCCCCGAAGTAGGTTTCCGTAGGTCTGCGTTCCTCCAGGCCCGGACGGCATCGCCGCCCGGGCCTGTTTGTTTTCTGGGATGGCAGTGGCGCGGGACCTCCGGGACCGCAGTGGAGTGCTCAGGTCCGTCCCGGACCGAGCCCCTCGATCGGGGATCCGTCGTCGCGCGAGCAGTTTCCGCCGTCGCTCTGGCTATGGCGGACATGTCGCCGGACAGAGCCGGTCGAGCGCACCCTGCTTCGGCGCGGGACGCACCGAGCCACGGCGCTCAGGCCACGTTGCCCCCCTCACACCCGCCCGGTCACGTGTGGCAGTTCGCTGAAGACCCACTCGCCGGCCACCATCGTGGCCACTGCCTTGCCCCGGCAGTTCCAGCCGTGGAACGGGCAGTTCCGGGCCAGGGACCGGAATTGGCTGGCGTCGAGCACGAATTCGCGGTTCATGTCGAGGATCGTGATGTCGGCCGGCGCGCCGCACTCCAGAGAGCCTTGCGACAGGCCCAGCACCTGCTTCGGGCCGAGGGTCAGCTTACTCACGAGTTGGGACAACCCCAGAATGCCGCTGTGATAGAGGAGAGTCAGGCACACCGGCACGGCGCTCTCCAGGCCGATGACCCCGAAGGGCGCGGTGGCGAAATCCCTGGCCTTCTCCGCCTGGGTGTGCGGGGCGTGATCCGTGGCAATCACGCCGATCGTGCCGTCCTGCAACCCGGCAATGAGCGCCTGGCGGTCCGCTTCCGTGCGCAGCGGCGGGTTCATTTTGGCGTTCGTGCCGCAGGTCCGGCACGCCTCCTCGGTCAGGGCGAGGTTGTGAGGGGTGACCTCGGCGCTGACAGGTGCGCCGCGGGACAGGGCTTGCCGCACCTCGTTCACCGACCCGGCGCTGCTGAGGTGCTGCATGTGAACCGGCCAGCCGGTCTCCAGCGCCAGCCGGCCGTTGCGGGCCACCACGACCTCCTCCGACGCCGCGCTCTTGCCGGCCAACCCCAGCTCTCGGGCCACAACGCCGGGGTGCATGACCCCACTTGCCGCCAGCGTCTCGTCTTCACAGTGATCGATGACCGGGAGACCTGCTGCCCGCGCCTGCTCCAGGGCGCGGCGCATCAGTGACTCGTCCTGGATACAGGACCCGTCGTCGGTCAGGGCGCCGGCGCCGGCGCCGGCCAGGGCCCGTGCATCGGTCAGTTCGCGGCCTTTCCGGTCGCGCGACAGCGCCGCGGTCTGAAGCACCCGGACCACGGCGTTCCGGCGGACGCGCTCCAGCACCTCGGCCAGACGTTCGCAGGTGTCAATGGGCGGTTGTGTATTGGGCATGGCCACGACGGTGGTGTAGCCGCCGGCCGCGGCGGCTCGGGTGCCGGAAGCGATCGTTTCCTTGTCGGATTGTCCAGGCTCGCGCAGGTGCGTGTGCAGGTCGATGAGCCCGGGTGTCAGAACCAGGCCCGGCAGTTCGACGACCGCCGCACCGTGCGCTGCCGACACGGGCACGATCCGGCCGTGGCACACGGCAATGTCACGCACCTCATGGACCCCGTTGGACGGGTCAATAACCAGAGCGCCCCGGAGGATATATGACGGATTTGCCACAGTTCTTGGCGCTCCCCTGAATGCTGTTTGTCGCTCCCGAACCCCCATCCGCGCCACATCGGGTCGGCACCCGTGCTCCGCGCAACTGGGGACTGTGGACAATGGACCATGGACAATGGACTTTTCAAGTCAGGGAAGTCGTGATGCGTGATGCGTCAGCGCCCCCCGGCCCGCAGGCCGCCCGGTCATACCAAGGTGAAACAGGCAGCGACGCTTCCAGAGCCCGCGAGGACGCGGGCGCTCCAAAGTCAGCCTCCGTGCTAATTCCTGGAGCGCCCGCGTCATCGCGGGCTCCCGGGCCCCTTCCGTTTCATGGCACCCCACGACTGCAAACTCGCGTTTTCTGGCAGACCTTGTGACGGCCCCGACTCCCGTGTCTCCGCCCTGCTCTCCAGTACCGCGGGCGGCCCCCCGCCCGCTCATCCCCCGACCGGTTACCAGACCTCACCGATCTACGCTCGCAGCCCTGACAACTTGAACTCCCGCGCCCGGCATCCGTGCTACGGCCATGTGGAGTGCGGCGGCAGAGTCCAGCCCAGGGGGGCGGGACGGCGACGCCGCTTTGGCTGTGGTGCGTCGCGTGGGCAACACGTCTCAGCCAAAGCGGTGTCGCGCCGCCCGTGGCGGACTTGCCGCCGCACTCCATAAGGTCGCGCCCCTTCCCCTCGTCTCTTGCGCGGGGCAGACGGCTGCAGGCGTGGGCGTTCTGGTCGTTCGATACGGGGAGGTCTGGATTACTGACCCGGCAGTACCTGGTCCGACGCGATGGTCATGCACCCATTCCTGCGCCCGTGCGGCAGGTGGTGCCGTGACCGTGTATAGTAAATGGCCATAGGGTCGCGTATGGGCTCCGGGCCGTGTCCGAGCGGCCCCAGGAGCGGTATTGAGGGCGGGGGCACGCGCCAAGTGGCGTTCGGTGCCGAGAACAGCGCCAGCGAAACCGGGAGAATCAGGCCCGCCGCGAGGCGACCATCGGCTTGCCCTGAAGGGGCAACGTATAGTAGCCCAGGGCAGAGCGACAGCGTCACCCTGGGTTCTGGTGTCGACCGGTAACAAACGGTCGCCAGCCCGGGGCCGATTCAATACCGACTCGGGTCGCACCGGGCGAAACGGACGATCGGGAACCCGAACGAGGCGCTGTTGCCGACGTGCGAGTACACACGCGGCAAAGCGCAGGCGTTGCGCGCGGGGCAGCCAACGGATTGGACTCATGACCACTGCGGTTACCGTCTTCTTGCTTGCTTTTGTGTTCAGCGTGCCGCTGAACCTGTTGTCGCGCGCCGTCTGCCGCCGGTTTGGCCTGGTCGATCACCCGGACGAGTATCGGAAACTGCACCGCGGCGCCATCCCCCTCAGCGGCGGGTACGCGATCCTCGCCGGTTCCGTGTGTGCACTCGTGGGCATGTACTTGATGCACCCCGACGTCGCCGTCTGTGCACTGACCGGTGAAGCCGGGCGCGTGACCATGCTGGCCCTCTGCGTCGTGATTGTCCTGGCCATGGGCATTGCCGACGACGTCATGGACCTGCGGCCGCGCCACAAGCTGCTGTTCCAACTCATTGCCGCGACAATCGCCTACGCCAGCGGAGTCCGCATCGGTACGGTCACGAACCCTTTCGGTGTTGGTCAGCTCGACCTGGGATTGCTGAGTTACCCGGCAACGGTGTTCTGGTTCCTGGCCTGCATGAACGCGATCAATCTGATCGACGGCCTGGACGGCCTGGCCGGCGGCGTCAGCCTCTTCGCGTGCGTGACCATGGCCTTGGTCAGCCACCTGACCGGGAACCAGGTCAGCATGTACCTGTGCGCCTGCCTTGGCGGCGCCATCCTCGGGTTCCTCCTGTTTAATTTCCACCCGGCCAGCGTGTTTCTCGGCGACGCCGGCAGCATGACGCTCGGGTTCCTGATCGGGGCACTGTCGTTGATGGGTTCGGTCAAGACCGGTGCGGCAATCGCCATGGTGGTGCCGATCGTGGCCTTGGGCCTGCCGGCGTTCGACACGGCCCTGGCCATTGCGCGGCGCTGGGCGCATCGCCTGCCGGTGGGCGCCGGCGACCACCGGCACATTCACCACGTGCTGCTGGCGCGGGGGCTCAGTCCGCGTGGCGTCGTTCTGGTCCTCTACACCGTGTGCCTGGCGCTGGGCGGCGCCGCGTTGCTGCTGACGCTTGGCCGGAACACCGTCGCGTTCCTCGTCCTGGCGGTCATGGGCGTCCTGGCCTTTGTGTTCATCCGGGTCTTTTCGGTCCTCGACCTGCGTGAACTGCGCGAGCGTATCCTGCAGGACGTGGCCGGCAAGGCGAATGAAGACGTCGCCGCCGTGGAGGTCGAGAAGACGTTGGTGCGCATCGACAAGGCTGAGAAGCTGGATGATGTGTGGGCCGCCATGATCCCGGCCTTTGAAGCGCTCAATCTGCAGACGGCCGAATGCCAACTCTTGAGCGGCACGCACAATCGCACCTTCGCCTGGACGACGTCCATCCAGGATGATGCAGAGATGGGGCAGGATGCCTGCATCCTGGAAGTCCCGGTTCGCAGTTGCCACGGAGTGCGTGGTCTGCTGCGGTTGCGCCGCATCCCGCCGTCGAGAGGGCATGCCTGCGCTCTGGTCTATGCCCGGCGCCTCCGGGCAAAGGTCCAGGCCTGGCTCGACGCCCACCCCCTGGGTGAGTAGCATCGCGCCGGGCGGAATGCGTCGGTGCGCCCCGAACGGCGGACCATATCGGACTGTTCTGGGACGAGGTTGATCCGCCCCATCCGAGCCGACAATCGGACTTGACCGGCGACATCCGCAACGGTAATCGTCATCCCGCTCGTCATCCCGCTCGATGGTTCGGCGACATCCGCAACGGTAATCGTCATCCCGCTCGATGGTTCGGTGCCGAGTCGATGGGCCACGGAACCGGGAACGATTACGAGCGGGATTACGAGCGGGATGACGACCAGAGACAGAAGGGGAACCAGAACGAGGTGGCTCCCGCCGACTCGCGAGTACGCTCGCGGCAGAGACCGGCATTCTCGATCGATGATGGTGCCACCGAGGAAAACGGTCTCCCCCGGACAACGGTGATCGCACTCGCAATCGTCTTCGCAATCGCTTCTCGATCCGGACCGGCACCGACGCGGATGGAATACCGATGAACGATTGCGACGACGATTGCGTGAAGCGATTACCGTTTCGACGATGAGCGGGCATCCTGCCTGCTCGAAGCAAGTGTCCAACCCCCGGAGCAAGGCTGGAGCCTTGCTCTACTTCTTCCGCGCCCAGTCGAAGGCGAAGGCACGCTTTGGTCTTTACCGCACAGGCTGCTCATCATTTCCCCTGCGATATTCTTGTCCCATTTCGGTCCCTTTCATGTCCCCAATACGCGGCGCGGGAGGCCGGCGGGTATCCGTGCCGTTTGCCTATTCCGTCTCTGATGACCCGGTGTTTTGAGCCTCGAATGTCCGACTTGGCACGCGGCGTGCAATGGAGCTTTACCAAAGAGGACAACAAGGCAACGGGCGCAACACAGAGAGGAACAGGCGACGATGCACACACAAGCCCCCGGAATCATAAAGAGCGGCGAGGCCGGCCAGACGCAGGACGGCGGCATGCGCGCGTTGCTGGTCAGGAGTCGGGCGGACTGCGACGGCGGCCAGTTCATACATGCTTTGAACCAGGCCCTGGGGCCGTCGTGGACCATTGTTTCGGTCCAGGATCTGCCCACGGCGGTCAGCGCTGTGCAGATGGCGGGGCTGAACGCGGTCATTCTCGACGTGGGCGGCTGGACCCGGCATGTCACCGGGTTGCTGCGCCAGCGCCGAGGCATGGCGGACCCGCTCCCCATCGTGGCCGTGGTGGGGCAGGAACGGTACCAGCGCGAGATGGGAATGGAAGCCATCCGTGCCGGAGCGTGCTCATGTGTTCCCGGCGGTGACCACGACCCCGTACGGACCGCACGGGCTGTAGAGTCGGCACTCGCGGGTTAGCCCGAAGACGGCACCGGCCGGTAGCCTGGCGCGCGTCAGGGTGCGGGAGCAGGGTTCCCGGTCCGCCGCGTTGCAGGTCATTGAGACGCGATGGCGAAGAGCGATTGGGGGAGTGCGGAAAATGGCAATGAACGACAGAACTGAAACAACGGCGGCTGCCAAGCGTGGCGCCCTGACCGGGTGGCGAGCCGGGACGCGCACAGCGCGGGATGTTTCAGCCACGCACGAAACCACCACCGGCGTGTGTGCCAACCTGCAGTGCGCATTGCTGATCCGCGGCGGGGACGCGGACACGGACCACTGGGTCGGCGCCTTGAACCGCGCACTGGGAATCGCCTGGCACGTCGTGACGGTGCGCGACGTGGACGCAGGCCTGCACTTGATGCCGGTCCTGACACCGCACGTGGTCCTGCTGGACATTGCCCCCGGGCAGAAGACGGTGTCACCGGCGTTGCGCAGCATTACCGAGCAAGCTCCGGATATTCCGGTGCTCGTGCTGCTTCACGAAGGTCAGAGCACGCTGGGGCCGGAGGCGCTCCGTGACGGGGCTTGTGATTGCGTCCAAGTGGCCGCGGACGCCGCGGCGGTAACCGTCCGGAGCCTCCAATGCGCCATTGCCCTCCAGCTTCTGCGCCAGACGCTGGAACATGCCGAGATGGCCAAGCCCTCGGCCGCGTGACGTTGAGTTCGGTGCCGAGAACAGCGCCAGCGAAACCGGGAGAATCAGGCCCGCCGCGAGGCGACCATCGGCTTGCCCTGAAGGGGCAACGTATAATAGCCCAGGGCAGCCGCGTCACGCCGTAGTTCGCCGTGGCGAACGAAGGCGGAAGCGACAGCGTCACCCTGGGTTTTGGTGTCGGCCGGTGGCAAACGGTCGCCAGCCCGGGGCCGATTCAATACCGACTCGGGTCGCACCGGGTGAAACGGATGATCGGGAACCCGAACGAGGCGCTGTTGCCGACTCGTGAGTACGCACGCGGCAAAGCGTGGGCGCTCTGCGGCGGTACTCCGCCTGCAGCATGCCGGGCGGGACATGGATGTCCCCGCCCCGGGGCGAGCACGTCGCAATCCATCCTCGACCGGTGGCGACGTTGATGGTGTCTCCTCTTCGTTCTGAACTTGAAAATGGTTCTTTTCGACTTGTGCAACAGGGGTTGGTGCGTGTCTTTGTCTTCGACTGGGCTCAGCGGAAGTAGAGCAAGGCGCCCGTCTTGCGCTCCCATGCAGGGCGGCGGCCCTGCGAGGAATCGGCAAGGCTGGAGCCATGTCCTGCTTCCGCCTGCGGACCGCCAGGGTTATTGCACAGGTCGTTTCTTTTTGGCGTCGCGCGCAAGGTTGGCACGCCGCCTGCACCAGACGTTCTCGACAACAGCAGAGACGCCAGGAGACGCGAGACCGAGATACCGGAGTGAGGTGGACCATGGCACGCAGCGAAGAAAACCACGCAATCACGACGAACTCAGCCCCTGCCCGGGGTGCGTCCCAGGGCCTCACGGCTGAGACGATCTCGGACATCGTCGGAGAACGCTGGACCGGCCAGCGGGTGGCCACCGCATCGGGCGCGCTGGTGACCGTGCGCCGCCTCTCCCTCACCGCAACGCGCGGCGGCGTGGCCCGCAAGTAAACGCGACCGGTGCCATAAGCGGATCAGGGCCCGTCCCCTTCCGCCCGCACTTTCAGAGACAAAGATCAGAGACAAAGATTTGAGACAAAGATCAGAGACGAAGA
>MHBL01000291.1 GCA_001803235.1 Lentisphaerae bacterium RIFOXYA12_64_32 | reverse complement strand
GGCGCTCCAGTTCGGATGCCGCACGAAACTTGGAGCGCCCGCGTCCTCGCGGGCTCTTCTCTTGGCAAAATCGACACGCCCTGAAGGCGGTACTTCGATCCAAGGCGAAGACACCTGAACCGACCTTCGGAGAACCACACATGGCGCAGCACCGATTCAGGATGCCCAATGCCGATACCAGCGTGGTCTGGGCGGCGGCGAAGGCCGGACTCGACGCGTGGCGCGTGGCCGGACCCGTGCCGGGTGATACGGGCACGCACATCGAGCCGGTGGAGGGCACCCATCACGCCACGGCGCAGTTCCGGTTCCAGGTTGACGCCGACACGTGCCTGAAGGTGGCGCCCGTCTGGTGCCGGCACGGCGAGCAGAGGGGCGCGGTGCGCTTCCCCTACAACCTGCCGCCGTTCACCGTGCCGCAGGTATACGAGGTGGCGTACCCGGACCCGAAGTGCACGACGCGCATGCCGCTCGGCATCACGGCCTATTCGGGGCCGGACGCGCTCGAAGTCTTTGAGCGGACGCTGTTCTTCACCGCGCCGGACGCGGGCCGGGTCGGTGTGCTCGACCTCGACACCGAGCGGGTCATCGACATGGTGGAACTGGGCGGGTTCCTCAGTGACCTGGCGCTGGATGCTAAGTCCGGGCGACTGTTCGTGGCGGATGGGGCAGGGGAGCGTATCATTGTTCTCGATGCGCGAACTCGCGGCGTGCTGGCAGAAGTTCACGTCCCGGGTTTTCCGCGGTCCATCGTGCTGCATGGCGGGAGACTCGTCGTGGCGTGCATGGCGGCGCGGTGCATCACCGTGCTGGACACGCGCAAGCTCAAGGTCGTCAAACGGATCCCGTTGCCGTTGGCGCCGCAGCATGTCGAGGTGCGCGATGGCCAGATCCTCGCCTGGACGTTGCCGGGCGCGTACGACCCAGAGAATTTTGCGGAGTTCGCACCGGATCGGCTGTGTTACTACCCGGTCCACCCGTTCCCGCGCGGGCCGGTGCGGCCGCCGCTGCCCTGGCAGAGTCTGCGCGCGTTCAAGCCGGGGCAGCTCGCGCCGCTGGTGCCCAAGATCCTGAACTACGAAGAGTTCCATGTCCAGCCCGCGTCCGCCATGGTCGGGCCGGGCGTGACCCCGGACACGCTGACCCTGCGCTGGCTCGGTCCCGAGGCCCGGGACGAGACGGTGAGCATTGCCGCGCTGCTCCAGCGCGACGGTGGGGGTGGCAGTCTGCCGCCCGAGCTGCCGGACGACGCGGCGCCGGACCGCTACGTCGTGGCGGCGGACACGCTGTTCTTCACCTGCCCGGCCGCGGGCAAGGTGGGCGTCATTCCGCTGCAGCAGGGCGCGGCGCGGCCGACGCTCAACCTCGGCGGGTACCTGACGGACATGGTCACGTTCAACGGCGACGTGATCGAGCGCTATGTGGACCGCAACCTCAGTTTCTTCCCGTCGCCGGAAGCGGGTCGGCACGACTGGCCTGACGCGAGTCTGCCGCCGCCCAAGGTGTACGTGACCGACGGTGTCGGCAACCGCGTTGTGGTGATCGATGCGGCCTCGAAGCGCGTCACCAAGGAACTGCCGGTCGGCGGCATGCCCGTTGCGCTCTCGTTGCACGGTCTGGAGCTGTACGTGACCTGCCGCAAGGGTCGGGAGATCGTGGTCATCGACGTGCGGACCGACGACGTCGTGCGCCGGCATCGGCTCAACGCCGAGCCGCTGCACGCCGAGGTGATCAAAATTCAGCCGCCGTACACGGCCAGCGAGTTCCGCCCGCCACCAGCCGCCGACGAGGCGCCCGCGCGGTTGGTCGTGCATTTCAATCCCATGGCTTCCGACCTCGGCACCGGCGCCCCAGCCGACGGGCCGTTGGTCGAGCAGACTGATGCGGCTCTGGCCGAAACGCTGTACTACCGGCGCCGAACTGAGGTATCAGCGCGCCTCGATCGGCGCACGGCCGGGCAATCTCGGAAGGGAACGCCGGAGTCTCTGTCTGAGTCCCGCCTTCAGGCGGCAGTGGCAGGCGAGCTTAAGCGAGCCGATCCCCGGCCGCTCGCTGAAGCGTCGCTGCAGCTTCCGCCTGAAGGGCGGGACTCAGACCGTGGCGATCCGCGTCCGAACCGCGGGAGTTCCACGGCAGGTCGGGTCGGCGGATTGGCGCGACGCATCTTCGCGGACAACGCGCACACCCTGCGCCTGGACGGGAACCGCTGGCTGGACGTGAGCGACGTCACTGACCGGCAGCGAGTGTGTGCCGCGGCGGCGCGCGCGGGCGCCCCGCGATGTTCACAACTCGGCCCGAAAGACACGCCCGGCTCGATCACGTTGAGTCTGGACAACGGGCGCGAATCCGATTGGCGCCGCGACACGTGGATCACACCCGAGACGCGGCAGTTCCTGGTCGCGGACTCCGATGAATTCCTGGCCGAGAACGCACCGGTCTTCGACCTGGCGCCTGGCGAGCACGTGCTCCGCGTCACGGCGCGCAGTCCACATGCGCGGTTGTGCGGACTCCGCGTCTGGCGCAGTCTGGAGTCGGTGTTGTCGGCCAGCGCTATTCCCGAACCGGCGGACGTGCATGGCCAGGTGACGTTGCCGACATACCAGGGCGTGTTCGCGGCGGGCGAGTCGGTGCGCTTCACGCTCCGTGTCGCCAATGCGGGACGGACGCGGCAGTCGCTCTCGGTGACCTGGCGCGTTTCGCATCCGGTGGATGACGAGTGCCTGGCCGAGGCGACGCGGCGGTTCAATGTGCCGACCGGCGGCGAGGCGACGCTGGCACTGCAGCCCAAGGTTTCGGCGTCCGGGTTGTTGCGTTTGGACGTCCGGCTCAGCTCGGCGTCGGGTTCCCTGGCGCTGAGCCGGAACTTCCTGCGGCTGCCGAAGCTGGAGCATCCGCGGCTGTTCTGCCGCGCCGATGAACTGCCCATGATCCGGGCGCGGATTGGGTGCTACCCCGAGCTGTTCCGGCGCTACCGCGAGTGGATGGAGTTCAAGTATCACGGCTCCGCCTTCCTGCCCGACGACTACCGCACGACCGGCCACAACACGCCCATGGACCTGGCCAAGTGGCGCGCCATCTGCCTGATGTTCATGGACTGGGCCATGCCCGCGCCCGACCAGCGGCGCCCGTTCTTCAACCGCCTGCGCAAGGACCTGGTCGGCACTGCGAGCGGCGGCTGGAGCTGTTTCCAGGCGGACTTCGAGTTCGGTGCGGCGCTCGCCATTCTCTATGACCTGGCGTGCGGGATCGAGCCGGAGATGAAGTCCGTCCTGCGCCAGCAACTCGGTATGTCGCTGCGGCAGGGCAGGGCACTGCCGGAAGCGCTGGCGCAGATCGAGGAACCGCTCGACGCCGAGGCGCGAACCGTCCTGGGCTGGCACGCGGTCGAACTGGCGAACTACATCCGGTACTTCCGCGCCCACGCCGGAACGCTCGGCGGCATGCTCTGGCAGGGACTGCGTTCCGACTGCCAATGCTCGCTGCACTCGATGGCCCGCACCTTCATTGTCTGGAGCAATTTCCTCGCGGACCGGAAGCTGGTCGACGCGCACTTCTGGTCCGGCTCGTACACGCACCACAACTACGCCATGCCGCGGTACGACCATCCGCAGTTCCTGTCGCCCGGCGGCGTGCGCGGCGGCGGCGAGCACCCGCCGATCGGCAACAAGCCGGTGCGGCTGGCGATCACCAACCTGTGCCGGCACCCGCTCGAGAAGACGCGCAACGACCTGGAACCCATTATCACGCGGCTCAACGGTCCGTTCGGTTACGACGAGGACCGCTCGGCGCGCTCGACGCTGAGCACTGAAACGAACGTGGTGGTGCCGCTGTTCCTGGCGCTGGGGTGGTACGATCCGGACCGGCCGGCCGTGGACTGGCCGGAACTTCCGCCCAGCCTGCTGTTCGACGTCGAGGGCGCGGCGTGCCTGAAGTCGGACTGGTCGCCGGACATGACGGACATCTACTTCGTCAGCGGCGTGCGCGATGTCAGCTACCGCACGCAGCCGAACCACTTACAGATCTACAAGGCCGGGCGCGTCCTGTTCGGGACCGGCGTCCACACGCACGACCACGGCACGCCGACACCGTCCTGGGCCAACGCGGTGGCCATCGGCGAAGGTACGCCGCACGACTGGGAGACCGCTACCGGCTACCAGCGCATGAACGAGCGCCATGTCATCCGCCGGTTCCCGCGTGAGTCGCTGGGTTACATCACGCGCGATGCACGCTGCGGCGGTATGACGCCGCAGAGCGGGTCATGGTTCACCGGCGGGCACGCCGGACCCGGCATGTACGACATGGTCCTGCACTCGCACACCTGGCATCCGTTCGTCGAGCAGGGCAGGGTCGTGGCATTTGAGAGCTCGCCGGAGTTCGACTACGTGGCTGGTGACGCCACGAACGTGTGGGGGCTGGAGCAGGCGCGAGAGGTCTTCCGTCAGCTCGTGTTCGTCCGCCCAGATGTGCTGGTCGTGTTCGACCGACTGGTGCTCGGGCCGCGGCAGCCGCCTACGTGCTGGGTCGCGTCGACGGCGCCTGACCTCACCGTGCGCGGCCGGACGTTCCGCGTCGCCAATGCGGATGCCTGGCTGCACGGGACCGTGCTGCTGCCCGAGTCGGCGACGCTGAACGTGGAAGGCACGCGCCGTGTCGGCCTGCGCCAGGAAGGTGGCGAACTGGACCAGAACCTGTTGCGGATCGCACCGTGCGAACACCGCAATACGGCGCAGTACCTGACCGTGCTGCAGACGGGGACGGGCAAGTGCGCGCCGCTCGCGGTCGAGCGGATCGACGGGCGCGACAGCGCCGGGGTACGCTTCACCTATCGTGGTGCTGAGCACACGATCTGCTTCCGGCGCGAAGGCGCACTCGGCGGCGAGGTTACAATCCGGCAGCGCGGCAAGAAGACGGTGCGGCGCGACCTGGCCGCGAGCGTAGACATGAGCCTGCGCCACTGGCAGCGCGACCCGCGCTACAAGCCGTGGATGTCGGAAGAGCGTTTCCGCTGGTTCCTCGCGCCGGAAGCATGTGCGCAGAGCCCACAGAAGGGACGCGGAAGGGCGGGCAGGTAGGCATGCCGATCAAGCTAACGACGGCGGATTCTGCAGATGCTTCCGAGGCTTCTGGAAAGTAGCGCAAGGCTCCAGCCTTGCAGTCTCCGCTCAATCGATGGTGTGTGGTTCGCTCCTGTCGCGCAAGCGATAGGAGAGCCATCCGGTCAGGAGCAGGCCCAGAACCAGAGCGCAGTCCCCCGCCAGTCTCGACGTGAGGAAGCAGCAGAGCACTCCGGCCGCCAGAAGAGGCGAAGTCACGAACGCACCAAGGAGCATCTGTCTCAGCCCGGCGGCAACCGAACGCCAGGTGATGGGCTCGTGCATGGTACGGTACAAGGGCACGAACCCGACTTTTCCGTGACGGTAATCCCCTTGTTGTCCGTCATCAGGGCGTGTACCACAACGTGCCCGTGTACGATCCCGGGCTGGGCGAGTGGAACCGACGGTCGCCGTAGGCATTGGGGAAATAGTCCACATGCCCGTCGATGAAATCGATATTGCAGCCGCGGTTGTGGCGGGCTTCCGGTTCACCGCGCAGGTCGGCGCCAACCAGTCCCCACGGCCAGCCGTTCGACACCCCGGGCGGCCCGATCTCCGAGAAGAGCAGCATGGCGTCAGGCTTTGGGATCGCGGAAATCTTGCGGGCGGTTGTCACGCCCCAGCAGATCCATGAACTGTAGCCGTAGCCCATGTAGACCGTTTGCTGGGACGGGCATTGGGCATCCTGGCCAGTGAAGTAGTTTGCTCCATCCGTGTACCAGTAGCGCGCCGGCGGGTCGTTCGTCCACGTGGGCGGGAAGGTGCCGTCGTAGTCATCCACGTAGATCTGCATGGACAACCCCAACTGCTTCATCTCATTGGTGCATAGTGCCGTCCGCCCACGCTCCTTGGCCTGTTGCAGGGTTGGCAGCAAAAGACTGGCCAGGATCGCGATGATGGCGATCACCACCAGCAGCTCGATCAACGTAAACCGTTTGCCCTGCCGGATTGTTCCTCCTGGCGTGCATTGTCGCGCTGGCATTTGAGTACTCCTTATCTCTTTCGTGCCGCGGGTTCGTCACCACACGCGGACGCCGCAAGTCCGCGCGGCGGACCGGAGCGGTCCGTCCTTGCAGCCCAAGGGAAGGTTCAACCGCCGGGCCAACTCCAGGTAGGTGGCATCATAGACCGAGATCGTATGCTCGCAGGCCAGGGTTGAGAGGCGCGCGAAGGCGAGGCCCGACATCTCGTGATCGATCGTCACCGGCAGGCGCTGCAACCAGACGAGCGCATCCTGGCGTTCACTCTCCACCAACTTCCCGCGGCGAGTCAGGACCAGCAACGCATTGGCGACCTCCAGTGGCCACAGCGCGGGGACACGCACGATCCCTCCGCGTCGGACCGACTGGAGCATCCCCTTCGTCACGACGGTTGCCTGGGCCGGATGGACCCACGCAACGGCGACTGAAGCGTCAACCACGAATGGCCCCCTCATTGGCGTCCTGCCTCTATGGCTCCGCGCACCTCGGCGTCTGACAGAGTTGCCTTGCCGCCCGCCCGCTTGGCAATCCGTGCCTGCAGCGCCAGCAACCCGTCAACGACAGCCGCAACTTCGCGGTTTCCCGGTCGCCCCTCCGGCACGATTCGGGCAACGGGCTTGTCGTACCGCGTGATGACAATCTCGTGGCCGCGCGCCACGCGTTCGAGCAACTCCCCAAAGCGCGTCTTGGCCTCAAATGCGGTAACGGTCGTCATCGCGGTGTTCCTTATGTTAACTAGTCACTAGCTAACTTACGCCGTTTCTGCGGGAACCGCAAGGGTGCTGACAGGGCTGTTTCAAGATTCGTGACCGTCGCGTGCAGCGAGTACCCCCGGCGTGTCCCCA
>MHBL01000290.1 GCA_001803235.1 Lentisphaerae bacterium RIFOXYA12_64_32 | reverse complement strand
GGGAGATGGCGCTTGCCCGGTCCGGCTCTGCCTGAAACCGGCTTGACACCCGACCTCGCCCGTTCTACCATATCTATTCATCCGGGGCATGAAGATCGTGCGCGGCAGACCCAGCCTGGGATTTCCGGCCTGCCCGGTTTCCTGGTGTTCGGAAGCTGACAGGGCTTGGTCCGCGGCTTGCACAGCTCGAAAGAGGATGCAAAGTATCGGGGAAGCCGCTGGATTGCAGCCAGGGTAGATCGGGATCATTGGCTCCGTGTGGTGCTCCATGTGCCTGAATCGATCCACCACGCGCCCGCTTTCTTAAACACTGCCATGAAACATTTTCCGTCTAGTCACCCGCTGGACACCACGTCTTTTCATGACGGTATATTTGATTTCTAAGGTATAGCAATACAATTGGTTAGGGAAACACTAGCAAGATATGGCTGAGATGCCGGGTCTCCCGGCCTGGCCCGGTTCGGCCGCGTCGCTCCATCGCGCCGGGTCAGGAGGCCCGGCGCCCACCTTATAGTCCCCCCAGGCCTATTAATCAGGCGCCGGCGGAGGCCAACGGCCAACGCCGCAGCCGGCGCCTGTTAATAAGTCTGGCGGCAACCCCGTTGAGTACTGGAGGTGAAAGAACTGGTCTGTGGGGGTATTATCAAGTCCGGAAAGATGCAACGCCTGGTTACGAATCTGCCCACCTTACCTACGAGGTATAGCGAAAGATCTTTCGCTGACGCATCACGAAACCCGCAAGCCGTGGCAACCGAGGCAAACCTCGGGGCCCTTCAAGACAAGGGACGTTCAATGAAGAAGCTTTTCCAGCAGACCGCCAGTCACCTCAAGAAATCGACCGCCAGGGAGACGAAAGTCACACTCTACCCCGCCTCGTGCGTCATGCTTGAGGGCTCCGGGCTGGCTCTGGCCCGGATCGGCGGTCGCAAAGTCCTCGTCGAAGCCGCCAAGACCGAAGGTGACCTGTCGGCCGACTTCCAAGGCCGCGTCACCACCGCGACCGGCCTGGCCGTCAAGCAGTGCGACCTGTGTCACGCCCACGCCGACGCGCTGCGCCGCGCCCTGACTTGGACCGCGCCCATCTCGCTGCGGGACCGCCAGACCACCATCGGCTGTGGCGACCGTCTCGGCCGCGCCACGCCCGGTCATATCCGCGCCGTGCGCCAGTTCGGCGTCGCGCCCGTGCTGGCACAGCAGTCCATCCGCGAACTCAATCTCACGGGCCGCAGCTACCAGAACGTCGTCGACGACGTCACCTTCCTCGTGTTCCAGGAAGGCTATCAGGACGGCTTCGGCGCCGACGGCGACCACCTCAAGACGCTGGCGGACATCAACGTTGCGGTGGACGCCGGCATGGCCATGATCACCCTGGACCTGAGCGAGACCATGCTCGCCGCGGCCGAGAACTGGGACGCGGCCAGGATCGAGGCCGCGTTCGCCGAACTGCCGCAGGCCGAGCAGACCCGCGTCCTGGCCGCCTACGCCGACCGCAGTTTCGACGTCGAGGGCGCGACGATTGCGATCCCCGCGCTCGAAGCCAAGCGCTGCGCGGTGATGTACCTCAAGGCCATGGACTTCGCGCTCGAGGTCTACCGATTACTGCAGAAACGGCGGGGCAATGCGTTCGACCTCGAAATCTCCATCGACGAGACCAAGGCCCCGACCCTGCCCGCGCACCACCTCTTCATCATCAAGGAACTGCTGCACCGCCACATCACCGTTTCGTCCCTGGCGCCGCGGTTCATCGGCGAGTTCCAGAAGGCCGTGGACTATGCCGGCGACCTCGCCGAGTTCGAACGCCAGTTCGCCGTGCACTGCGGCATTGCCCGCAACCACGGCAACTACAAGGTCTCGATTCACTCGGGCAGCGACAAACTCAGCGCCTACCCGGTGATCGGCAAGTACACCCGGCACCGGGTCCACGTCAAGACCGCCGGCACGAGTTGGCTCGAAGCCGTACGCACCGTCGCCGACTGCGCCCCTTCCGTCTACCGCGACGTACACCGCAAGGCGCTGGCCTTCTTCCCCGAAGCGCTCAAGTACTACCACGTCACACCGAAACTGGACAACATCCCAGCCCTGGACAGCGTCAAGGACGCCGACCTGCCCGCGCTCATGGACCAGGCCGACGCGCGCCAGGTCCTGCACGTCACCTACGGCGGCATCCTGCGCGACCCAACCATCGGCCCGCGCTTCTTCGCCGCCCTCGACGCCGGCGAGGACCGCTACTACGAGTACCTGGAGCGCCACTTCGTCCGGCACCTGACCGCGCTTGGCCTGCCGGCGGCGAAGTGAGTTCGGCGGTGCGGACAGTCCTCTGCCGCGGTCCCGGCGCCGCCAGGATGCCGTAACGCGCACGGTGGCTCGGCGCGTCCCGCGCCGAAGTGGGGTGCGCCGGCCGGTCCCCGGCCGAAGGCCTCGGGCCGGGACGGCCCCGAGGCACCATACTGCGGTCCCGGAGGTCCCGCGCCACGGCCGCCCTGGGGACTGTCCCCCGCGCCCTCCCCTTACGGCGCGGCGGCGGTGACCGTGTTCAGGTAGTACGTGCCGAGTTCCGGGTCGCGGGCCACCACACCGGTCACCACGACCGTGCTGCCCGCCGTCAGGGTCCGCACGCGCGCCTTGTCCGTCACGGACAAGCGCGGGTACCGGACCTCGATGGCATAGGCGCCCTGGCGCAGGTCGAACAAGTCCCGGCCCGCGTCTGGCATCTGCAGCGTGCCGGTGACACGCACGAACTCGCCGATGGCGCCGTCGCCGCCCAGCAGCACGTCGCTGACCGTCCGTGTCACCGCCAAGCGGGGCGTGGCGGCCGGCCGCGGACTCGCCGGCGCGGATGCCACAACCGGCGCCGGAACTGCGGCTGGCGCCGGTTTCGCGGGTGCCGCAGGCACAACCGGTGCCTTGCCGGCGGGGGGCACAGGTGCTGGCGCTGGTGCCGGTTTCCGAACCGCCTTGGGCGCAACCGGCGCCGCAACTGCCGCAGCCACGGGTGACGCGACCGGTGTCGGTTTCGGGTTTGACGGCGGCACTGTCGTAACCGTGGGAGGTGCCGATTCCCGGACCGGAGCAGGCGTCGGAGCCGCCGCCGCAACGGTCCCCGTATTCGGGGCCGATACCGCGGCGGGGGCCGGTTTCGGAGCGGCCGGGGCTGTAATCGGTGGCGCACTCACAGGCGTGGCCGGCACAGCAACGGGCGCCGGCTCAGGCTGCGTCGTCGGAGTCTTGGCTACTGTTGCCGTCGGAGCCGGCTTCGCCGGCACAAACAGCATCGACAAACCCTTGTACAGGGCAAAGCCCAGCCCCGCCACCAGACACAAGAGGATTGCCACAGCCACCAACGGCCCGACCCAAGACGACCGCTCGTCCGACAACGGTGGGTTCGGCGGGCTGCCCACGGACGCTGCGGGGTTCGGCGCGACCGACGGAACGCCCGCAGGCGGTGACGGCGCGGGTGTGGACGCGGTTGACGCCTCACTCGCGGGCGCGGACGTGGCGGCCGCACTTGCTGCCGGTGCCGGCGCAGCGGGACTCCCGCTCCCGGGCGTGCATCGGGCGCAGGTCGCGTCGGCCAGCCACTCGCTGTGGGCCGAGCAGTAGAACTTCAACGGTGTGGAACACGACTCGCACACACTGGCGTGGGCAACGTCGTACGACGCACCGCATGTCGGACATTTCCTGGTGACGCCGGGCATGCTCCTTCTCCGTCAGTCGTCGACCACCGACCTCGTCCCCACCGCTCCACATTACTCCAGCCGCAGCGGCACGGAAGTCACACCACTCGTGCCCGGGCAGCACTGAACCACCCTTCCCCCCTTCTGCCCTGAACCCTGACCCCCGAACCCTGCCCCCTTCCCACCCTTCCCCCCCCCTACTCCACCGTGAACCACTGCACTTCCACGCGCCGGTTCTGGGCCCCGTCCTTGCCCGTGGGTTCCTCCCAGCCGCGCCCGGTCGCGTCCAACCGCTCTGCCGCGACCCCGCAACGGTCGACGAGCAGGCGTTTGATCTCCAGCGCCCGGTTCTTGCTGAGTTCCATGGCCTCGAGTGCCATCCGGCGCACGAGCTGCTCGCCGCCCTGCTTCCGGAACGTCGCCACCTTGGTGTCGTCTACGTGTCCACGCAGGAACACCAGGGAACCGGGGCTCACCTGCAACAGCCGCTTGATGGAATCCAGGCGTTGCAGGTTCTCCGGGTCACGCAGGTCCAGGACGGCCGAGTTGGGCTCGAACAGGAATCGAATGTCCTTGGACAGGAGCGGGTCCTTCTCGACGCCACCGGTCGCACCCGGCTCCGTGCGGATCGGCGCGATCGACACCTGCTCCCCGGCTGAACCACCCAGTTTCTCCAGTGCCTTCAAGTGCTGCGTATCCTGGAAGAAATCGCTGTCCGGCGGGTTCCGCAGCAACTCACCGTACGACAGCACCGCGGCCTGGTAAATGCCGCCGAAACTCCCGGCCGATGTGATCGAGCCCGAGAAGAACGCCAGGTTCTCCGCCAGGTTCGCCAGGTGCACCTTCGCCATCTCCGCCTCGGCTTTCGCCGCATCCCATCCGAACGCCTTCGCGACCACGCCCAGGTGCGTCTTCGGGTCGCGGCGCACCATCCGGTTGCCTTCGAGCAGGCCGTCGGCCAACCCCAGCACCATGGCCGGATTCTTCTGCGCGAAACCGCGGTTGACAATCAGGACATCGGCCACGATCAGCACGTTCCGGCTTGTGGCCAGGATCGCGCACTTGCCGTCACTCGCCTGCACCACCTCGGTCGTCTTCGGCGCCCACGTCACGCACCCGGCCAACCGATTCCGACCGGACTTGACGTCATCGAGCAGCAGGTCGCCGGCGCTAAACCCGTCGTCGCAGAACACCAGGTTGAGCTTGTCCGCGACCGGGGCCGCCTTCACGTCCGCGAGCATGTTGATCGGCAGCCCGGCCTCGAACGCCAGGTAGCGGATGAAGAAATCCGCTTCCGTGAACTGCGCCGTAACCAGCGTCTTGCCCTTCAACGCGTTCACCTTCCGCACGTCGGAGCGCACCACCAGGCCGTCGGCACCGCGCGAGTACCCGATCAGCGCCGGAACCGTCACGAAAAAATCACGCCCGTAGACCGGCAACACGTCCACCGTCGTCGCCGACGCCGCCATCTTTCCCTGGTTCAACTGCGGCCAGCTCTCCTCCTCGCTGAGCGCGATCTTCAGCTTGAACCCGTGCTTCTTGAAGAACACCGAGTCCTCGGTCGGTTCCAACCCGCCGTTGGCGGCAATCAACCCCGCGTACCCCGCATACTCGCTCAGCTCGATCTCCACGACCTTGTCCTTCACCTGGTACTCGACGCCGGCCGGCAACGCCGCCGGCCTGGACTTCGTGGCCGCAAACTCGGCCGCCCAGGAGGAGCCAAACACCAGAAACGACAGTGCCATGCAGAAGACAGACAGGTAAGACCGTTTCATGTGAAACCTCCCGTGTTTGTCACCGACGCAATAGTAGCACCACGGCATCGGGTCGTCAATCATGCGTCGCAAAGTGAGCCGCGTGGGACGGTCAAGTCGGCACGTAACGGTCAGTGGCGGTCCCGTCGCCGACAGCCTCCGACCGTGATGCGTCAGCGGCTCCCGGGCGGAATACCGCCCGGTCATATCAAGTTGTTACTCCGGCGTCTTCGTCTGAGTACCGCCTTTCAGGGCGTGTCGATTTAGCCACCTCAAAATGCGCACCCATGCCCAAAGTGGCCGGACCGGCTCGGTCCGGCATGCGGGAGCGAGCCGCTC
>MHBL01000289.1 GCA_001803235.1 Lentisphaerae bacterium RIFOXYA12_64_32 | reverse complement strand
AATGGTGGCAGAGCAGCGCAACCTGACGCAACGTGAGGCGCTGGACCATGGACAATGGACAATGGACCATGGACCATGGTCCAAAATTGCGGGGAAACTTGTGGCGACCGAGCACTAGTAGGTGTGAGGACAGCGCCCACCCCGCGAAACCTGCCTTCCACGATGATCGCAGCAGGGCATCGCACCCGCTCACAAGCCTTGCCCGTCGCCCCTCCCCGCGCCCGGTTCACACGCCGATGCCGTCGATCCGCGTGCTCAACCACGCCAACCATTGATCCATGCCGGCGCCGGTTTTCGTGGACAACTCGATCAATGGCGCACGCGTGTTGATCCGCGCCAGATCGTCCCGCACAAGCTGGACCCGGAACTCGAGAACGGACAGCAAATCAGTCTTGGTCAGCAGGATCACGTCGGCCGACTGGAACAGGGACGGATACTTCGCCACCTTGTCGTCACCCTCAGGCACACTCAACAGCGCGACCCGGGCATGCTCGCCCAGATCGAAACTGACGGGGCAGACCATGTTGCCGACGTTCTCAATGAACAGGACCGAAGCGCGCTCCAGCTTGAGGCGCTTGAGCCCTTCGGCCACCTCCTCGGCCGACAGGTGACACCCGCCGCCCGTGTTGATCTGCACGACCTGAGACGTCACCGCCGCCAGCCGCTCGGCGTCGCGCGACGTCTGCAGATCGCCCACCAGCACGGTGCACGGGCGCGGCTTCAGTGCCGGAATCGTCTTTTCGAGCAGCGCCGTCTTGCCGCTGCCCGGGGCGCTCAGCACGTTGATGGCGACCACTCCCGCCTGGTCCAGCAAACGCCGGTTCTCCTGCGCCGCCGCTTCGTTGGTCTCCAGCACGTCAGCGACCACTTCGATACGTTTGCGCATGGGGGGGGGCTCCGGTTCAGGGGTTCAGAGGTTCAGAGGTTCAGAGGTTCAGAGGTTCAGAGGTTCAGAGGTTCAGAGGTTCAGGGGGGGATCGGGAGCATCGAGATCGTCGGGATCATCGAGCTCATCGCGTTTCCTGACACGAATCATGCCGGCGTCATCGTGTCACCGTGCTCCCTCCTGCGTCTCTCCTGCATCGTCCGCAGTGACCAAATCCACCGTTCGGATGACCACTCCGCGGCCGGCCACGATCTTGGGATCTGCCGCACCGCAACCCGGGCACTGGTAGTCGGTAACCGACGGTTGGTAGCAACGCTGGCAGCGCCGGCACACGGCGTCGGCGGCCACCTCGCGCACATCCAGTTCAGCGCCCTCGGCCAAGGTGCCTTTCGCCGCCGCCTCGAACGCCAGTTGCAGCGCATCGGGGACGACCGCCTGCAGGCTGCCGGCTTCGACCACGACTCGGCAGACCCGGGTGGCGCGGTTCTCCGCCGCCAACGCCAGGACGTGCTCCACCAACTGTATCGCTATGGAGAACTCGTGCATCGTCTGTCCGTCGTGTCGTGGGACGGGTGGGAAATTCCCTGAACGCCCCGCGTTGCGCTTCTTCGCCTCACGCACCTGTACACCTGTCGACGGGTTCAGCCCGCGAGACGCGGGCGCTCCAGAATCCACCGTCTACCGAAACCTGCTGCCTGAAACCTTGCCTACCGCCTCACGTCCCTCGTCCCTCGTCCCTCGTCCCTCGTCCCTCGCCCCTCGCCCCTCGCCCC
>MHBL01000288.1 GCA_001803235.1 Lentisphaerae bacterium RIFOXYA12_64_32 | reverse complement strand
GGACGCCGCCATGGGCAAACGTGCTCACAAAGGTAGGTTTGACACTCCGGATTCGGTTGCACGGTCACAGGCTGCGGAGTTCGCTGGTGTGCGGAGTTCGCAATCCGGCGATGTCGCGCGTGGGATCGACGCCAGCACGGGCAGACAGCACACCAGCAAGGCCGCCGCCAACCACCGTCGTGCGATGTTGTTCCGGGCCGACGTCATCCGCTGCGGTTCTCCGTCAACCAGGCGGGTTCTTTCCGGTTGCCGTCATGGGTAAACGTGCTCAAGAAGGTAGGTTTGACACTCCGGATTCCCGTGCTCCGGCCGGTTTCCCGCCTGCCTCCACGTTCTTCCTGCCGTTTCGCCTCGCTGCAGCACGTTTCGGCATCTGGATACTCGGCGACGGCTGTTGGTATTCCAGATACCACTGGGGCACCTGAAACGTGCCATCCATGTTGCACTGAGTGAGACATCGGGGGCATGTCACCCGGAGTCCCGTCTTGCCCTCCCCGTACGCTTCGAACCTGACACTCAGTGGGATATGACACGAAGGACACAACCAACGTCCATTGGTCTCTGACTTGAGTATGTCAGATGCCAGTTTGTCGAAAGCAGAAGTGTGCTCGTCGTTCGTCTCCATACTACCAGCCTCTCTTCTGAAAGTAGCGTTTCACCAGGGCTTCAACTTGCGCCTCTGTCAGCGACGGCCATCGCAAGTGCGATTCCTCATGAACAATTGTGTCGACGACGTCTCCATAGCCCTTGGCTATCGATTCTGGCCCAACCTTACTGTACACAGGAACCGCTTCTCCCGTATCATAGACCCGCAAAAGCGACCGTCCTGGGACCTCAAGAAGTGGATCGTATGTCGGAGCGACTGACAGCTTCAGGTCAGGCAGGTACTCCTTGACCGCGTGGTCAATCAGCCGTTGCGCCTGCTCCAAGGACGCGATATCCTGGGCTGCGGCCGTCCCTCCCGCACCATCCCCGGTCACGACTTGGTAGCCGCCGACTGCACCGCCGCCGCCATCGTCGATCATCTGACTGCCCGAGGGCAGGCGGATCTCCGTGTTGAGTACCGCTGCAACCGTGGGGGACGTGGCCAGGTACGGTGAGCCGGCGAGCAAACCTACGCTGGCCATGTTGGCGCTGAAACCCGCGTCGAACGAGCCGGTACTGATGTCTTCGTAGATGGCGTTGCCAGTGCGGTAGCCGGACATGATGAGAGCATACTCGGCGTAGGACTCGCCAAGAGAAGCGCCGTTGCGGGCCATGCTCTCCATCTGCTGGCCCAGTGGCGAAACCATCTGCCCGGTGAACTGGCCGATGGTCTGGTCGTGCACGACGTTCCCGAGCCTGTACGGGATCGTGGCCACAGCCGTGGCCTCGTTCCAGGCGCCTTCCGCAAATCCCGCGGCAAACGCGCCGCCAATCCTTACCGTGCGTCCATCCGGATCCGTGTAGTTGACCGGGCTGTTGCGGCAGTAGAGGTAGATGTTGTAGCCGTCGACGAAGCCGGCGGGGTCGCGTTGCAGGAACCGGCCTAGTTCGCTCGAGTACGCGCGGTTGCGGAAGTCCCAGAGTCCGGACTCGGGGTCGAACCGTTGGCCCGTGAAACCGAAGGCGGGGTTGAGTGTCGAGTGTCGGGTGTCGAGGGGGGGGCCGGAAGCGGAACAGACGGTCATCTCGCCGTAGGGGGTGTAGCGGTACAACTCTTGGACATTCCCGGCGGCATCGGTCAGCGCCACGACCGAGCCCTGGCGGTCGGTCAGCAGGTACCGGGCCGTACCGGCGGCATCGACACTGAACACCGGGACGCGGCCGACCCCGTAGACGTAGGCCCGCACCGGCCCTGCCGCGGGCCTGCGGTCGTTGTACTCCTCGATGAGGCGGCTGCCGTCGTAGACGCTGCGCGTGACGCCGTCCGCCGTGGTCGCGGTGACGCGGCGGTTGAACGCGTCGTAGGTGTAGGTGGCGACCGTGACGCCGTCCACGGTCACGGCGACGAGGCGGTTCGCCCAGTCATACGCAAACGTCATTTGCGTACCCTCACCCTGGCCCTCTCCCAGGGGGCGAGGGAAGGTACCGGCGGTGAGGTTGCCGTTGGCATCGTAGGTGGGTGTGGTGGCGTCGATGGCGGTGTACTCGTTGTCGGCGTTCGGGGTGTAGGTCGTGGTCGTACCCGGACCGCCTGAAGGCGGGACTACGAGCCGGGTCTGCCAGTTGCCGGTTTTGTCGAGGGTCCAAGAGCGGGTGGCGGCGGCGGCGCCGGTCGTGGCGGCGGCGGTGAGGTTGCCGCGGTTGTCGTAGCCGTAGGTCGAGGTCGACTGGAGATTGGGCAGGATGCGGCGGTCGGCGTTGGCCAGATTGCGGAAGTCGTAGCCGGTGACGTCGAGCCAGGCGAAGTTGGTGTAACTCGCGCCCGTCTTTAGGTCGAAGTGGCGCTGCCACTCGCTGCCATTGTCGTAGTAGGAAAAGCGTTGCTGCAACCCCGGCGAGCGCACGCACGTGAGCCGTGACGCCGCGTCGTACTCCAGGGCGAACGCCTCGGCACTGCCGTCGTCCGTGACGGTGATTGGCCGCGTGGCGGCATCGCGCTCGATGGTGACGGTGCGCCCGCCCGGATAGGTCAGCGCGCTGCGGTTCGAGCGCGCGTCCCAGTAACTAAGCACCGCCTTGTCGTCCTCGGTCTCGGACACAATGTGGCCCAGACTGTCGTAGGCGTAGCGCGTTTCGCGGTCGTCCTTGGTCGTGGTTGGGTCGTTGTGGTCCACGGCGCGGACCAGGCGCGACAGCGCGTCGTACTCGAACGTCTGGCGCTTCACGGCGTTGGCGAGTGTCGAGGGCCGGACGGCGGGATTGGTCGCGGTGGCGACCGGCAGGGTCCAGACCGAGGTCAGACGGTTCAGCGTGTCAAACTCGCGGCCGATGACGGTACCGTCACGCCGGACCTCGTACATCGGGTTCCCGGCGGCATCGCGCACCGTTTCCCGCGTCGTCACCCCGTCCGCATCGGTCTCAAGTATGACACGGCCGGCGCCGTCGTAGGCGAACCCGAGGGTGTGGGTGTTCGCGTCGGTGACGGTCGACGGCTGACCGTCAGGCGTGTAGTGATACTCCGTGACGGCCTGATCGGGCGTGGCCTCGGCCTCGGTGACGGTCCACGGTTCGCCGAAGGCGTTGTACAGGGTGCGGGTAACGATGCCGTCGCCGGTGGTGCGGTCGGACACCTGCTTGCGGGCCAGAACGCGGCCAAGGTCGTCGTAGTCCGCAGTGACCATCTTGTATGAGGGGTCCAGCGCCCAGGTCTGGCGGTTGAGTTCGTCGTAGCCGTAGTCTGTCGGGCCCTGGGCGGGATCGAAGACCGTGGTCAGGTTCGAGTTGGCGTCGTATTCGAAGACGCTGGTGTTGTCGAGCGGGTCGGTGACGGTGATCTTGCGGTTGAGCGCGTCGTAGCCGGTGACGGTGCTGAATCCGTCCTCGTCGATGCTGACGATGCGGTTGCCGTTCGGGTCGTGGACGGCACCGGTGGCGAGTTCGACCTCGGGGCCGCCGTCCGGGACTTGCAGGACGCGCGCGGTGCGGGTGCGTTCGCCGCGCAGGCTGTAGGCGTACCGGGTCTCGGACACGATGGCGAGCGACACGGAATCGCGGACGCGTAGCGTGGAGAGGTTGTTCACGTCGTCGTAGACGTACTCGGTCCACGGGCCGGAGTCGTCATACTCACGGCTCTTGCGGCCGAGCGGGTCGTACTCGGTGTAGTGCGAGTTGCCGCGCGGGTCGATGGTCTGTTTGGGCCGGCCCAGTTCATCGGCCAACGTGATGGTGCGGGCGAGGAGTTGGTAGACGCCGTCGCTGACCTTCTCGTACCGACTGGTCACGACGTTGCGCAACCCGTACTGCGGCGAATCGTACTCGGTCTGGGTGTAGTGCCCACTGGGCCCGATCTCGCGGGTGATACGGCCGAGCACATCGTACTCGTAGTGCCAGACGCGCGTTTCGGCGCCACCGAAGTTGATGGTCTTCGTGACCAGGCGGTTGAGGCGGTCGTATTCGTAACGGGTCTTGACGCCGGCAGCGTCGGTCTCGGCTTTGTACCTGGTCTCGTATTCGAGGTTGCCGTTGAGGTCGTACGCATACTCGGTGGCTTTGGGCGTGTGGCTGTCGCCGAAGGCGGGCGTGACGGACGGCGGCCAGACCTTGGTCCTGCGGTTCATGGCGTCGTACTCGAACCGGGTGGTGTTGTCACGCGCGTCGGTCTGGGTGATGAGGTTGCCGTTGCCGTCGTAGTCGAACGTGGTGCGGTTGCCGAGGGCGTCGGTGCGGGCGACGAGCCGCTTCAGGCCATCGTACTCGAAGGTGGTGACGTTGCCGTTGCGGTCGGTCTGGCGGATCAGGTTACCCACCGCGTCGTACTCGCGGAAGTCCTCGTAGCCGAGGGGGTCGACGACCGCCGCGATCTGAGCGCCGGACACGATGTCGCGGCTGATGTCGTAGAGGTTGGTGGTGACGGCGCGGTTGGGCGCGGTGGGCGCGATGATGGTGGCCACGAGCTGGCGGTTGCAGTCGTAGGAGAACTCGGTATCGAACGAGCTTGTGTAAGTCAGGTCGCGGTAGTCCTTCTTCAGGGTGATCTGGCCCAGGGCGTTGTACTCGAACGCGGTGCGGCTGCCATCCGGGCGCGTGACGGTCGCGACGCGGCCGATGCGCAGGTTGAAGGCACCGTCGTAGGCATACTGCGTGACGTTGCCATAGCCGTCGGTCTCTTTCTTGGGCAGGCAGGTGTAATAGGTCGGGTCGTAGTCCCTGGTCGTATAGGTGTATGGAATGTTGAAGAAGGAGTTGCCTGTGCCCTGCTGCTCAACGGCCGAGGTGCGGTTTCCATACTTGTCGTAGGTGTAGGCGGTGCGGCGCTGAAGCTGGCCATCGGCGGCGGCCGGGTAGGTGATGGACTCGATGTTGCCCTGGTTGGTGACCCCGTTGGTGAAGGCCGTTTCGGTCACGTAGCGCGGCGTGTCAACGCCGCCGGCGTTGGCCTTTGGGTCGGATGTCCTGAGGCTTACGAGGCGGAAGAAGTCATTCGCGGTTGTGCCGGCGTAGAAGTACTTGTACCTGCGCACGCCCCCGTCGGGGGTGGTGATCCTCTTCGGGGTGTTGCGGCCGTCGTCTATACCGTTTTCGTCCGTGTACTCGAACGTAGTCTTGTATCCGTTGCCGTCGGTGCTGGTCAGGCAGTTGTGGTTAACATCGAAGGTCTTGGATTCGATGGTCTTGTCTTCGGTCGAGATGCGGGTGACGTTGCCGCCCTCGTCCCAGAAGATCTTGCGGAAGTAGCCGGACTCGTTCCAGGTCTCGGCGTAGCGGTTGAGGAAGCTGTACTGGAAGTGGAACGTGTCGCCCTTGGCGTTGCGGTGGTACGAGACGGTGTCGTTCTTGAAGTACCCGACCTCGAGGTAGTCGCCGTTGGGCAGGAAGTAGGTGCACAGGTTGTGGTTGTTGGACGGGTTGTCGGTCTGATTCTGCAGGTACTTGTAGACTGTGACGTTGCCGCCTAGGTCAATGTACGCGACCAGGTCGCCAGCGTCGCCGAGCGCGACGGCAGACGTGACGGCCGGAGTGCCCTCGGGAAGTCCGGCAGCTTGGCGCAGGGCGGTGGCCAGGGCGGTCTGAACGGGGGTGGTGAGTTGCGTGCTGACGCGGCCGGCGTTCGAGTTCGCGCCGCCGTAGACGTACCAGCACTTGCGGTTGAGCGGGTCGGTGACGCAGGCCACGCGCGTGGTCTGGACCGTGTCGTAGGTGAACGTCATGCGGCGGAGGAGGCGGTCGGAGACCCAGACCGGCAGGTTGTTGGCGCCGTAGGCCAGGTCGAAGAAGTTGCCGTTGCGGTCCATCTTCCTATGGAGGCGTCCATCGGACTTGAACTTCAGTTGGGTGAGATCCTTCTCCGTGACCGTATACGTGCCATCTGAGAACTTCTGGATGCGGAAATCGGCCCCGGGCGGGTAGGTCCAGAGTTCGGTGGTGGGGTCGACCTTGATCCGGTGCGCGGTCTGGCGCTCGTCATAGTAGAGAATGCCACCATCGGTGGTGAGGACGAGCATCTCGCCGTGGTTCCAGGCCCAGCCTTCACCGAATGGGCCGTGGTAGTCAATGCGGCTGCGGTAGGTGCGCTGGACCGACAGGTCGGCGCCCGGGGCCGCGATGGCGATGTCAGGGAGTTCCTCCGCGTAGAACTCGCCGCTGACCGGGTCGATGGGATCGGCGACCGCGCTCAACAGTCGCTCAACCCACCCGGTCTTCTCAGAAGCAACCCCAGTACTGGTCAGGCCGTCGGACGTCGTGTTCTGCCCTGTCACCTGTCCGGCGGTGGCACTGTTGCCGTCGAGCAGACCGAGGGCTGTCAAATCGCTGTCGTTGACGAGTGCGTAGTCAGGCAAGTCCATGGAGGCACCGCCGCTGCCGCTGGAGGTGCCACTGGCGTAGCCGGGGTCGTAGAGATAGGCGTTCTCGACCGAGTAGACATACAGGCCGCCGTGCCCGTCCTGTTTCTTCGTTATGGTTCTCTCGAGTCTGACGGAGGCGGTCAGGCTGTGGGTGATGTTCTGGTAGGTCTTCTCGATGGTCACTTTCTTGACCGGCATGATGACCGTGGTCTCCTGGCGCAAACTGACCGGCGCACAAACCTTGCTGTAGACGGCATCCACGGTGCTCTCGTCCAGTTCGTCCGGCAGGGGCGAGTCCGTGACGATCGACCAGGGCGCGACGCTGCCGCTGCCGTTGGGGTCTGGGTATCTGTTCCAGCCGGGACCGGGAAACGACTCGCCAGCTTCGAAGGTGAAGGTCACGCCAGGCGTCCCCACGACAGGGACGGAGACGTTGTCGATCCAGGCCATGTCTGCGTTAACGGCTGCTCCGTCGTCCTTCTCGTACACCCACCGCAACTTGAAACTCCTCGCGGAAAGGGTGTTGGTGAACGAGAAATGGCCGGACATCTCTCCTGCCCACCTCCTCTCTATCCGTTGAGCCAGACCTTGGGCGTCCGTATAGAAAATGTAAAGATCGAGGAAATCATGACCTTCTTCGCTGGACACGGCGTAGTCGAAGGAAATGGTTCCCGGACCGAGGGTCGCCGTGTACTCGATCGCGCTGAACTGGTCGTCGTCAATGGGACCGCTGCGGAGTCTGCTCCTGTTGGTGTTGAGCGCGAATCGGCACAACTGCCCCTTGAGTTGCTGCAGATCGTACGACTCAACGGACCCGTTGCCGACCTGGTAGGAAACCTTCGTGGGGTCCGAGTCGTCGCGGTGAATCTCGGCGATGCCGATGCCGGCTTTGTTGGCGGCCATCAGTCCGGCCACCGTGCTCAGGGCCGGGGAGCCCTGGAAGTCCTCGAAGATGGCGGCTTCGTTCTTGGATGAGGCGTAGCCGCTGAGGTCCATTTCCAGAAGGTTGATGGGCGAATCGACAGCGTAGGGTTGGCCGTCCGGGGTGTACAGACCCCCGTGGTTCAACACGGCCGCGTCGCAGTGCCAGGGCGCGGTGATATCGAGCGGCGTCAGATCGGAGGGGTCGGCGGCGACCAGGTCGGGCTGCGCATAGATCTGGACAAAGCACGGCATATCCTCGAAGTCGTGAAGGCAGTAGAGCAGTTCATCGGTCCGGCGGACCGCATTCTGCCAGCGCAGGAAATAACCGTTCGCCAGAAATGTTGCCGCCTTCGCCAGGTAGGCGGTCTGCTGCTCCCGCGTGCCGCTGGCCGGATACGTGGCCAGGTTCAGGTCGGACTTGAGCTTCCGCGCCCAGCGGGCACTGGCCGAGAGCACGTCGAAGTTCAGGGCCGCAAGCACGCCGGGCTTGTGCGCCGGGCGTGCCTGAACCGTGCTATCCCGAACCGTGCCATCATCTAGAACCGTGCGATCGCTGAACGTGAAGACAGGCACGAAGCTCTCGGTCGCGCCCAAAGACCCGGTCACGTTGACCCATGTCAGCGCCTCCCCATCGAGTTTCAGCACTGGTACGCAGTTCGCCTCCGAGACCGGCGCATCCAGGACCAGGGCTTTCGAGGCGATCTGGGCCAGGTAGAGTTTCTTTGTACGGGTGAAGCCTGCCGTCGTCTGCAGCCTGATCTCGACCCAGGCGCGGTAGTCTTCCGGCACTGTCGCCGAGGTGGTGACGGTGCCCGTCCATGTAAGTTCAGGAAGCACAGCGGGGAGCAGATGGAAGTCCCAGGGAATGATGTTCCGCTTGAGGCCGACGTCCGCCAGCGACTTGCCGTTGTAGTTCTGCTTCAGGTAAGCCTGGATTTGCTCCTCGAACAGCTCGATCGGGTCTTTGACGTTGAAACTGGCGCGGTAGTCCTTAAAGCTGAAGTTGAGTTCAGCCGGGATCACCCCTTTGGGGAAGAGGTTCAGTCCCCCATACGCCCCAGTCGCGGGCACGAAACTGATCCAAGGCACAAGCGGAACCCACAGGCTGGCGCCGCCAGTCGATGCGCCGCTGACCGCCTTCTCGGGAACGCACGCCTCCACGTACGGCGTTTCGCCCCGCAGCGCATACCGGGCCGGGATGCCGCTGATCCGCAACAGCGTGATCAGCAACGAGCTCTTGTCCCAGTTATTCCCGCCTCCCGTGTAGTAGGTGGTCAAGGCCCCTTTGCGGGACTTCGCGTAGACTTCAGTTGTGATCTCGTTGCAGACCCAGTTGAGGATGTCGACGGGGCTGTGGTGCAGATCCTCGGCCAGCTTGATTAGCTCGGGAGCCGTGATGTCGCACTCGTCGGTCTTTTCGTCAAGAAAGGGATCCGAGGCGCGTGCCCGGGCGGCCAGAAGGCACGCGGCGAACAACGCCCCGACGAGCACGACGGCGCGTCTGAGGCGGAAGACCGTGCCGGAGTGGAAGCACCCGGCCAAGGGCAGGGTCAGGACGGCCCGCTTCCGCGCCTGCGAGGGACCGGAACCGGACTCGGATCTGATGCGTAGGGTTGTCATGGATCGAAGTCTCCCTAATATGCCGATCTGGCGCGGGGATCGCAACGTCCGCGCGTCACTTGCAGAGCGCCTCCAGGCAGAGCCCCGTCAGGTGGGGGTCCGGTGCGGAATCACTGTTCTGCCAGGAACCGTCCGGCTGCTGACAGGAGATCAGATAGTTCCTGGCATTGGCTTTCTGGGTATCATTCAGAGCGGGCAACCAGACAACCGTCGCGGCCGTATCAGCGACGCCGGCCACGCCATTGCCGAAAGCCCCGGCCGAGGTCTGACCGTTCACGATCCAGGTTGCATCGTAGGCGACGCCCATAGCGCCCAATGCGTTGTAGACCATGGCGGAGACGAACACGCTGGGGGCGCCGCCGGGCTGCCAGCCGAACCGCCCTACTGTGGCCGAATCGAAATCGAGTGCGAGGCTGAACGTATCGGTGATCCTGCACACCAGAATCCCCAGGGCGGTTTCTACCGGGGTGGGACTGAACAGGCGCTGAGGTCCAAGCCCCCAGCCTTGCACCTGGATAGGACTGGTGTTGGGAACCGTGTCAGCCAGGAAGAACAGCCCGTGAGTGGCGTTCCAGGAAAGGGCCTGCTGTGCACCGTAGTGCAGGGTGTAATACGTCTCGCCCGCGAACCGGTTGCAGTTCCGGTCCGCGCCGCGGATGAAGGCCAACCCCTGCCAGACGCCAGGGTTGCGCACACCTGCCGCCAGCAGTCCCCGCAACGCCTGATTCGTCTTGATCAGCCGCGCGTGGTCTTCCGGCAGGGCCTGGTGCTGCGCGTCCGCCAAAGGATCGCCCCAGGAACCGTTCGGCAGTTGGCTGGCGAGGAGCCAGGTCGTGGCCATCCTCTTTGCGTCTGCCAGGTTCTGTGTGGCGCCGCTCCAGTTGACGTCGGCCGATGCCAGCGGTGACAGCGAGCTTTCGATCCCGTCAGCGTCCACGGCGGTCACGCCATACCAGTAGGTGGCGCCTGGCGGACCGATTACGTCGCCGAAGGAAGTCGTCGTTCCAAGTACCGTTCCTTGCGGCAAACGCAGTTCCTGTGGCGGCGGGAAGTGCGAGGCTTGGCTCTGCTTGAGCATGGCAACATCGAGCGTGCCGCTCGCACGGTAGACCCGGTAGTGCGCGGGTTGAGGCACCACTGCGGTCCAGGCGACGGTGGCGGCCCCCGTGCCAATCATCATCATCCAGCACGACGCCGGTCCGGCCGGAATGGGGGTGAACAGGAGGGCTTGCGTCTTCACCGTCTCCCGGTTGCCCGCCGCGTCCACCGCGAAGAACCGCAGGATGGAATTGCGGCTGACCTGGATGCCGAGCACGGGCGGGCGCCCCGAGCTGGTCTGCAGGTCGCCGGGCTCGACCGTACAGCCGGCCAGCGTGTAGTAGATGGTGGCGTTGCTCTCCGAACAGGTCAGATCGATCGTGATCGGGGCGGTGTAATAGCCGTTCACCGGGCTGGCGGATGCCGTGGCTGTGGTGACCGGCGACGCGGAATCGACCAGGAACGTGATCGTCTGGCCACAAGACCACCCGTCCTTGGCGAACCGCAGCGTGAAGCTGTGCAGTCCGGGCACGGGCGCCGACCAGAGCAGTTCGAGAATGCCATTTCTGCGGTTGATGGTGAACTGGGCCGTGACATCCTGGCCGTTGTCCAACACCTGAACGACCGCGTCGGCCGGGCCGGTGAACGCGTAGTACATGGCCAACTGCCCATCGACGGGGCGGACGACTTCATCCGTGCGCAAAGCGGCGTCGGTCAGGACCACCGCCGGATTGACTGGATTCTGGGTGTCCAGTTCCACCACATTGATGGCGGCGGTCTGGCCAATCGTGGTGACGCTGAGGACCGCGCTGCCGTTGGACGAATTCGTGTCCACGGAAGAGGAGAGGAGCACATACTGCGGCACGTTCCAGTTCGCGGCGGTGAACGTGAGGGACAGTGGGGCGAGGGTGAGCGCCGCGTCGGTGACCGTACCGAGAGACAGGCTGACCGTGACGTCGGCCGACGGGGGATACCGCAGGCTGACGGGGAGGCTGGTGTGGCCACCCTCGACTACGTAGATGGGGGTGACCGACGGCAGGCGCAACGGCAGTCCCGAATCGTGTTCGACGATGGGGACCGTGCGAGTGAAGGATTCCCAGAGATTTCCCTGGAAACTCAGTGTAAGGACCAGATCGGCGGTCTGATCGACGGTTTCCGACGCGTCCACCGGCCACGTCAGGGTCAGAAGTTGGGGTTGGTTCCAGTTCACGTCCGTGAACGCGACGGATGAGGGTGCGACGGTAACGGACGCGGGAGCGCCGCTGAGCGTGGCGGTCACGGTTGCCACCGTGCCAGGCTTGCCGTTGAGATACAGCGAAATGGCTATGTTGCCGCCTTCCTTGACGACATACGACGTGGCCAGGCCCGCAAGCCGGATCGGCGTGCCGTCCTGGAGTCCATCCCCGTTCGAGTCGGCCTTGTGCGGGTCGCAGCCGTGCAGGAACTCCTGCAGGTTGACGAGCCCGTCATGGTCAGGGTCGGCATTCGCGTCATTGACCAATGGATCCAGGTCGTGAGCGGCCTCCCAGCCGTCGGGCATGTCGTCGTCATCGAAGTCCGGATCGAGCGGGTCTGTGTGGTACGTATAGACCTCGGCGCCGTCCTCCAGACCATCGTCGTCGGTGTCCCATTTCAGAGGGTCTGTTCCTGCGGTGATTTCCGCCTTATCTCCGAGGCCGTCGTAGTCAGTGTCGGGATCGCGCGGGTCGGTGCCTGCGAGCCACTCTTCGTAGTTCGAGAGGCCGTCGCTGTCAGCGTCCAAGTTGCGGTCGGCGGGGTTGGTGGGGATGAAGTCATTCTCCGCCTCCCACAGGTCAGGCATGCCGTCGTTGTCAAAATCCTGGCTGGCGTTGCTGCTTGTCCCGCAGTAGTACTCGCTGAGGTCGTTCAGGCCGTCGCCGTCGGAGTCTTCCGCCCAGTCAGGGACGCCGTCGTGATCGGCATCCGCGGTTCCCCGGTTTACAGACGGCTCCGACGCGTCGTCGAGCCAGTCGAAATCGCTGTCGCGCAGCAGGTTCATCGGGGCTTGCACGGAGATCATGTTTATCCAATAGCCTCGCCCCCACTGGAGGAGATCCGGGTTGTCCCACGCTGCTTTGTCGTACTTGCCCGTCGTTGTGTTCCAGTACCAGACCGGGCCGTAGCGGCCATCCGACCCGGCGATGCGCGCGCCAGCCACAGAGATTTCCGTTGCCGGCCCCACGAAGTTCCAGCCCTGCACGAGAGCGATCTGGCGTGTTTCCAGAGTGTACTCGTCCTGCGCTGCCGGGTTGGTGGCGCCAGCCCAACCTGAGACCATGATGGTCTTCCCGCCCGGCGTGGCGCAGTAGACCCAATACGCAGCCCCCTTCCTGATCGTCTGCGGTTTGACGTATCTCTGGGTGGCGGGATCCCAAGCCCACATGCAGGGCACGATGTTCGCGTACTTCCGGAGCCCTTTGGTACTGTAGAACGGGAATGAGATCAGGTTCCATCCGTAGTCCAGATGGTAGACGGCATGGATGGGGGCCCCTTCGTTGTGGTCGGGCGGATCGAACACCCCGATGTAGCTGAGATCGAGGTTGCCCGCGAGTCCCTGGGCGTCCGCATAGAAGCCGCGGAAGTTGCCGGTCAGGGAAGTGATGCCAACCGTGGTTTGGAGGACGCCATCGAGCCAGATTTCGGCGGTCAACTCGGCGTAGTCGTAACGAATGCTGATCGACAGCCACTCGTCCGGGTGGACGCGGGCATCGGAGACCTTGGACCAGCGCCATGCGGAAGCAGCCGGGTCGTAGTGCCAGACGTAGAGTCTGCGTCCGACCAAGTCGAAGGCCAGATTGTCGAGGCGCCTTGGCGCGTCAGGCAGATCGAGCGAGAGCGGCACGAGTTCGTCGGGTAACACATGGGCTGTCTGGAACCTGCACACGAAAGAGATCCAGATGAAGGTGTTGGGCTCGTTGGCCACATTCTGCCACCGCTTCAGGGAATAGCTTTCGCCGTTTGACAGCGGCGGGGGAGAAAGGGTGAAGAAGCCGCTGGGGGAGGTATTATACCCGCCGCCACCGCCGCCTGTCTGCTCGGAGAAATCGATGTCGTCCGGTGGCCGCAGGTACCCGTCCGGGACTCGGAAGTCCGCAATGCCGCCGAGCAGGTACTCGTTGATGTCGCTCATGCCGTCGCCATCGGTATCGCTCCGGCCATCGAGGATGCCGTCGCCGTCCGTGTCGGCGCTAGCCGGGTTGAAGCCGTAGGCGGCGAGGAAGCCGGTCTGGAGCAGCACTCTGCATCGGCGGAGTGCGGGAGGATCGATCGCCGGTCCTGTGCCGTCGACGGCGTCGTCGCCCAAGAGCAGCAGAGACGCCGTGAGTTCCCAGTGGTCGTCGAGGCCGTCACCATCCGAATCGGCTTTGTGCGGGTCGGTGCCGAGGAGGGCTTCGAGCACGTCCGGCAGGCCGTCGCCATCCGAGTCGGGATCGGCAACATAGGGATTCCATCCGTGCGCAACTTCGAGGCCGTCGGACATACCATCATGGTCGCTGTCCTGATCGTAGAACTCGTCCGCGCCGATGTCCACCTTGCCGTTGGCGGGGAAGATCCTCGGGTCGCCGAAGAAGTCGGTGGTGAACGCACTGAGGATGGGATCGTTTGCGCCGGCGTCGACGCACGGCGAGGGATAGGCGAGGCGGAAGTCGCTGTCGAGCAGCGGGTCGGCGTGAATCATGTTGACGCCGCCGGTGACGTTGGCCGGGACGCAGCAGTTGGTCATATTGTCGTAGTTGTACCGGTAATTGCTTCGCCACGATCCCGAGAACCCGCGCTGCACCCACACCGACTCCAGCCGCTCCAAGTCGGACCCGGTGTTGCCATGGATGATGGAGTTCAGTATCCGGGTCAGATACTGCTGATTTCCCGCCGGCGACCGAAGGTAGACGCCACCCCCGGCTCCATATCGTTGCGTCCCGGCACTGAAGATGCGTGCCGTGTTGCCGACGATGGTACAGTTGGCAACCGTCACCTGGGGCATGTTGTAGGAGAGCTGCAGTCCGCCTCCGTATTGAGCGGAATTGCCGGTGAAGATGCAGTTGACGATCTGCTGCGGGCGCTGGTTGTTGTCCGCAGCGCAATACCCGCCGCCGGCCACTCCCGCCCAGTTGTCGCTGATCCGGCAGCCGCTGAGAGTCATCTGGGCATCGGCATAGACACCACCGCCGTCATCCGCGTCGTTCCCACGGATCGCGCATCCGGCGACCGTTACGGCGGCGTTCGTGTCGCAACGGATGCCGCCGCCGTTGACGCCGGAGTTGTTGCGGACCTCGCACCCCGATACGCGGGCCTGTGCAGTGTTGCGGCAGACGATGCCGGAGTCCGAGCCGCCGGTGACGGTGACGCCGATCAGGGCGGTCCCGGCCGGCGTGCCGTCGAAGGTCACGACCGCCCCCTGGCCGCCGACCGGCAGTTGGAGGATGGTGCTCTGGATGACCGTCCAGTCGGCCGGGTTGCTGCCCGAGAGCGTGACGGTTCTCGCGGTGGGGAAGCGGAGGCCGCCTGAGTAGGTCCCGGGCAGGACGGTGACCGTCTCGCCGTCGTGGGCGGCATCGATGGCCGCCTGCAGGGGATTGGCCCGGTCAGGGCGCAGTCCGTGGTCGATCTCCCACTTGTCCCCGAGGCCATCCCCGTCTGTGTCGGCCTTCGCAGGATTGGTGCCGTATACAGACACTTCAGCCCCGTCGGCGAGCCCGTCGCCGTCGGTATCGCTCCTGGTCGGGTCGGTGCCGAGCCTGACCTCGTCGTTGTCTGCCAGCCCGTCCCCATCCGTGTCGGCGTTGGCCGGGTTGGTCCAGTACGTCGTTGTGCCGACGAGGATGCCAGCCGCCTCGTCGCCGTCTGAGATGCCATCCCCGTCGCTGTCGGGGTTGCGCGGGTCGGTGTGGATGACGTGGCCGTTGAAGTTGAAGCCGAGAATCTCCTGTCCATCGCTGAGTCCGTCGTGGTCGGAGTCCGCATCGGCCGGGTCGGTGCCGATGAGGAACTCATGCAGATTGGTCAGTCCGTCCGCGTCGTGGTCATCGTAGCCCATTTCGTGGTCCGGCCCGGGCAGGTACCAGGCTTCCCAGACATCCGCCATGCCGTCCGCGTCCACGTTGGCACTGCGGAGTGTGATGGTCAGGTCGGACGCCGCGGTGCAGCGGACCAGATAGCCGGCGCCGGGCCGCACGAACAGATCGGTGAACGACACCTGTTTGCCTTCCCCGAATTCGCCGTCGTCGTATGCGTAGACGGCGTTCGCGGCGACACCGGCGACGTACATCCAGGCCGACGCGTCGGCACTCAGGGGGCCGACGGCGTTCCAGCCCGGCCAGAGAATGCGGGTAGCCGCGGCGGGCACGCGGCCGACGATGGAGACAAGGTGCGGGTAGTCCCACCTGTTCTCGACCGAATAGGCATGGCCCGGCTCGATCTGCGATGCCGGGCGATAATGCCCGTCCCTGCCGAGTTCGCGAACCGTGTCAAAGACATTGCGCGGGAAGACGCGCTCGACATCCGGGGGCGAGGTGCAGGCGACGCCGTTGGCCTCGACGATCTCCAGAGGAACGGACAGCAGGCTGGTGCCCGGCTTCACGGTGAACGTGTAGGCGTAAAGATCGGCGGTGGCGCCGCTGAGGCCAGGGGGCGTGGCTGTGCCTACGGCGACGCTTCCGAGCACGACCGGGGCGCTGCCGCCGCCGAACCGGAACGCGTCGTAACCGGTGGCACCGGCGTTGCGGAACGGCACGTCTTCGAACACCAGTTCGGTGTCGAGATAAAGGTCGCAGGTCTGAGCGGCATAGTCGAACCGGACCACGACGCGATGCCACTCGCCGGCCTGGATGACGCGCCCCGGGTCGGCGTCGGTCTGGAAGCCCTGCGGGCCGAGCACGGCGAGACGTCCATTCTGATCCACATCGAAGAACACGTTCAGAGTGGGATCTATGTCGGCAGGGTCATCCAGTACGTGCGGTTGGAGCATGCACCGGACGGTCTGCCACATGACGGTCGCCGTGCCGGGCTCGAAGAAATGCGCCACGATGGCGCCGGACGCGAGTTCGAGCACGTTCTTGCCCGTGGCCGCGCCGTCGTTAGGATCGGTCTCGGCCACGACCTGGGCATCGCCCTGGAGCACGAGCCATTTCGCCTGACCGTCGAGCGGCCCGACGACGATGGGCGCGTCTGCGTCGCTGCCGAAGCCGCAGGTGTATGCCGTCGCCGGGTCGGCGAGTTGGGCGACGTCGTCGTCGAGCGGGTCCATTCCGTAGCGGTACTCCTGGAAGTTGGTCAGGCCGTCACCGTCAGGGTCGGCTTCGGCGCCTGACGTCAGATTGCCGAAGTGCTGCATTTCCCAGTCGTCGGCGAGCCGGTCGGTGTCCGAGTCGGCGGCCTTGTCGATTTCGAGCCGGAGGTGCTGCCAGGCATGGAAGCGGAGCGGTACCGCAGCGAGCACGCCGTCGCGTGGCGGGTTCGCCAGCGATGCCAGTGGTATGCCGTTGGCATCGGTGGTGATGCACACGGCGACCTGGCCGAACCAGATCGTGGCCAGCAACGTGTTGGTGGCCTGAGTCGCCGGCACGTAGACGTCGAGTTCCGTGACCGAATCGCCGTCCGCCGCGGAACCGGTGCGCACGCTGCCGACCGCGGCGCCCGCGGCCTGCAGCCGCAGAGCCCTCGCCCCTGCGGCAACCGGAGACTCGACGATCGCGATCCCGGTGGCGTCGCCGCCTGCCGGGGTGACGGTCCAGCCGGCGGGGAAGGCCTCGACCGAGCCGGTCTCGAAGTCGTCGGCGAGCGTGGACGTGCCGGCCACGGCTAGCGCGGCGTTGTCGATGTAGAGTTTGCGGCCGGACTCGACCGCGACGGTCAGGTCGCTGCCCGGGCCGGATGAGAAGTCGGCGGGGACGTTGGTCCACGGCGTGTACGAGTCACCGGCGGTGAGCCGGGCATGGTAGACGGTCGAAGCGGGCGTGAAGGTGGCGGTCACGGACTTGGGCGCGTCCATGGTCAGGTCGAGGGGATTGTCGGAGGCGTGTCCGGCGGGCACCTCTCCGGTCCAGCCGGCGAACTGCTGGTACGGTCCCGGGATAGCCGCGATCGTGATGACGGCGTTGGCCACGTGCACCGAGGTTCCGGCGTGATCGGTCTCGCCGTCGCCCTGCACGCTCACGGTCAGGGTGAAGTCGTCGTCGATTTCGGTTGCGGTGACGGTTACCGGGGTGGCGGCGCCGCCCGATACGGTCAGCAGGGCCTGGCCGTTGGCGGCGTTGCCGTTGTCCGGCGCGGCATGGACGGTGACCGTCTTGGGTGCGTTCCAGTTCCCGGTCGTGAAGGTCAGGGTGGCGCCGGACTGGACGGAGAGATCCGGGTCGCCGCCGGGCTGCACCGCGATCTGCACGGTTGTATCGGCTAGGGGCCGTGCGGTGAGCGCGACCGTGAAGCTGGCGCTGCCGCCCTCCGGGACCGGGAGAGACGTCGTTGAGCCGGCGAGTTGGACGTTGTTGACCGCCATGGTCGCGGTGACGGTGGCGTTGGCAGATACCGTCACGGTGGTGGACGCCAGGCTTGCGTTGCCAAGCACTCCGGCGTCAGGCGGTGACACTGTCCAATGGTCGAAGTGGTACCCCGGATCGGCCACGGCTAACAGTGGGACCTCGGCGTCTTTGGCGCATACGTTGCTCCCGGACGGGGTGACGTAGCCGTTTCCAGCGCTGACCACCCGCAGGATGAAGTCGTTGTCCTGCTCGATGGCGGTCACGGTAGCCGTGGCAGTACCCGGACCGGTGACGGTGATAGCGGCCATGCCGGCATCGACGTCAGCGTTGTCCTCGGCGGTGGCGAGCGTCACGGTCTGGGGTTCGTCCCAGTTGCCCGTGCCGAAGACCAGGCTGGCACCCAAGTCGACCGTGAGGCTCGTGTCGCCGGTGGTCCTGGCCACGGTAACGGTTACGTCCCCGGCCGGCTGCTCGGACAGGGCCACGGTGAACGTGGCCGTGCTGCCTTCGGCGATCTGCACGGTGGCGGGGGTCACGACGGGGCGAGGCTGGTTGGCGGCGAACCCGGCCGTGACGGTGGCGTTGCCAGACAGAGTGACGCTGGTGGACGCCTGGGTCGGATCGGCGAAGGCCGCGGCTCCTGCCGGTGCGGCAGTCCAGCGGTCGAAGTGATACCCGGTCGGCGGTGCCTCTGCGGCGATCCCCGTCGCCACGCCCATCGTGACCACCCCCGTACCCGACCCATGGGCAACCGTGAGTGTGGCATCGTTCTCGACGCTGTTGGCGGACACGGACACCGGGTTCATTCCTTCGGCCGTAATCTGGAAGCCGGCGTTGTCGCTGGTTGTGTCGTCATCCTCGACCGCGGTCACCGTGACGGCCTGGGGCACGTTCCAGGGCCGGTTCCCGCTCTCGAAAGTCAGGGTTGCGTCGCCCGTGACGGTCAGGTCGACGTCCCCGGTGACTCGCGCTACGTTGACGGTTACAGCGCCCGTCGGCTGCGCGGTCAGGGCCACGGAGAAGGTTCGGGTGCCGCCTTCGGGTACGGTGAGCGACGCGGTGGAAACGCTCAACTGCGCGTTGTTCGGGGCGAAGTTGGCGGTGATCGAGGAATTCGCCGTCAGGGAGACCGCCGTGGACGCTGAGTTGACGTTGGCGACGCCCCCGACATCGCCGGTCCAGTTCACGAAGTGGTAGCCATCGTCGGCTGTTGCGTTGATGGCGACCGGCCCGGTCCCGGCTGTGAGGAAACTGACCCCCGACGGGCTCGTGGCGCCATGCGCGCCGGGCGTTACGGCCAGGGCAAGGTCGTCATCGACTGAGGTCACGGCGAGGTCGACCGGAGAGAGCCCCGCGGCGTCGACGCTGACTACGGCGGTTTCGCTGGCAACGTCATCGTTGTCCTGCGCGGCGCTGAGCGTCACGGTCCGGGGCGAGTCCCAGTCACCGGTCGTGAAGATGAACTCGGCGTTACCGGTCACGGACAGCTTGTCGCTGCCGGACGTTCGGCTGACGGTGACGATGCGGTTGGCGACCGGTTGCGCGGACAGCGCAACCGTGAAGGTGGCCGAGCCGCCTTCAGGAACCTGGACTTGCGTGGCGGACAGCGCCAGGCGGACATCGTTCAGTGCGAAGTGTGCGGTGACCGTGGCATCGGCGGTCAGCGTGATCGTGGTGGATGCCGCGGTCGGGTTTGCGAAGGTACCGGCCGAGCTCGGCGCCGCGGTCCAATTGACGAAGTGGTGTCCGTCCTGAGGCGTTGCGACGATGCCGATACCGAGCGGAGTCGAGCCGGAGACCTGCACCCCGACACCGTCCGGTGCGGTCGTGCCGCTTCCGTCGTGCGTGACGGTGGCGGCAAAGTCATTGTCCACTGAGGTGGCGGCGACCTGGACCGAGGCGACGCCCGCGTAGCTCGAACTGACCGTGAACACGGCGGCCCTGGTGGCGTCGACGTTGTCCGTTGCCGCCTGGAGCGTCACGGTCCGCGGGGTTTCCCAGTCGGTCGTGGTGAACGTCAGGCTGCTTCCGGTCTGGACGCTCAGCTCGGTGTCGCCCGAGGACCGCTCAACCGTGACGGTGACGTTGCCGGCAGGTTCATGCGTCAGGGCGACGGTGAACGTAGCGGTGCCGTTCTCGGGCACCGCGACCTGCCGTGCGGAAACGCGGAGTTGGACGTTGCTCAGGGCGAAGTTGGCGCCGATGGCGGCATTGGCGATGACCGTGATTGTGGTGGACGCGGCACTGACGTTGGCGACGCCGGCCACGTCGCCGGTCCAGTTCACGAACTCGTAACCCGCGTCGGACGTCGCGGCGATCTCGACCGCACCGGCCCCGGCCGCGACGACCATGCTGCCCGATGGCGTGGTCGTGCCGTGCTCGGGTTGGGCGATGGTTAGGGTGTGGTCGTCATCGACGGCAGTGGCGCCGACCGAAACAGGCGCGAGGTCCGCGGCGGCCACGGTGAACGTCGCGGTCTCGTCAGCCGCGTCGTCGTTGTCGAGCGCGGCGCTGACCGTCACGGTCCGGGGCGACTCCCAGTCACCGGTCGTGAAGACAAGCTCGGGGTTACCGGTCACGGACAGCTTGTCGCTGCCGGAAGTCCGGCTGACGGTGACGGTGCGGCTGGCGACCGGCTGCGCGGTCAGGGCAACCGTGAAGCTGGCCGAACTGCCTTCGGGAACCTGAACTTGCGTGACGGACAGGACTAGGCGGACCTCGTTCAGTGCGAAGTTCGCGGTGACCGTGGCATCGGCCGACAGCGTTACGGTGGTGGACGCCTGGCTCGCGTCACCCGGAACCGCAGTCCCAACCGGGAACACAGTCCAGTTGACGAAGTGGTAACCGGGATCGGGCGTCGCAGCAATCGTCACCGCGCCAGCGTCCGAAGCGATGACGCTGGTATGGGATAGGTTCGTGGTGCCGTGGGCGGCCGTGGCGGTGAGCGTATAGTCGTTGTCTACCGACGTCACGGCGACATCGAGGGGCGTCAGTTCGGCGGCGCCCACGCTCAGCACGCCGGTCTCGTCGGCCGCGTCCGTGTTGTCTTCCGCGGCGCTGAGCGTCACAGTCTGCGGTGTGGCCCAGTTGTCAGTGGTGAAGGTCAGGCTGGCGTCCCCGGTCACGGACAGGTCGGCGTTGGCGGAACTCCAGGTTGCGGTGACGGTCCGGTCGGCGATGGGCTGCGCGCTGAGGGCGACGGTGAACCCGGCCGAGCCGCCCTCCGGGACCTGCACGGCGGTGGCGGACAGGATCAGCCTGACTTCATTCAGCGCGAAGTGCGCGGTGACCGCGGCATCTGCGGCCAGCGTCACGGTCGTGGACGCCTGGCTCGCGTCGCCGAGCGCGCCGGCACCTTCCGGGGACACCGTCCAGTTCGCGAAGTGGTAACCGGTGGCCGGCGTGTCAGCGGCGATCGGGGCGGCAACACCTTTCCTGACCACGCCGGAGCCTGTGCCGTCCGTGACCGTCAGGTTCGCATCGATATCCACTTCGATTGCCGTAACGGTTGCAGAGTCCAACCCAAGGCCGGAGACCTCGATCACGGCCTGACCGTTCCCGGCGTCCGCGTCCAGAGCCGCAGCAAGGGTTACCGTGCGAGGGAGCCCCCAATCGGTCGTGGTGAAGGTCAGGGCTGCCCCGTCCCCGACGCCGATGTCCGAGTCGCCGCCGGCCCGGGCGACGGTCACGGTGACCGTTGCGGTCGGCTGGGCCGTGAGGGCGACGGTGAACGTGTTCGTTCCGTCTTCCTGGACGGTGACGTCGGTGGCGGAGACGTCGAGGCCGACAGCGTTCAGCTCGTACACGGCGACGACCTGCTTCTGCCCCTGCATGGTCACGACGAGGCCGGAGTCGGAACCCGCAGGCGCACCGTTGACCTCCCAGCGCAGGAAGTGGTAGCCGGGGTCGGGGTCCTGCCGGGTCAGCGTGCGCTGCGTCCCTTCGTCGTACCAGCCGGGCTCGGCGCCGCTGGCGCCGCCGTGCTCGGCGGCGAGGTCGAAGCTATACTGAGTCGTCCACCTGACGGCAACCGTGGTGTCCTCGAAGACCGTGACCTGGCCGCTGGCCTCGTCGGCGACGAACCGCTGGCCCGGCTCGCCGTCGACCGGGCTGGTCACGGCCCAGATGGCCATGCTGCCGTAGGGATACTGGCCGGCCCCGGCCGGGTCGCCGCGATCACTGAGAATGGTCAGGGCATAGGTATCCATCTCGAACTCCGCGGTCACGTTCCGCGCCTGATCGGCGGCCACCGTGATGCTGTTCCCGTCGATCGTGGCGCCCACGGTGTCGCCCGACCAAGCGGCCAAGTGGTAGTGCGTGGCGGCGGTTGCGGTCACGGTCACCGCCGCGCCGCTGCCGAACCATCCTGAGGTGAAGTCCACGCTGCCGCCTGCCGTCGCGGTCGCGGTGACGCGGTACTCGATGCTCCAGTTCACCGTCACCGTGGTGTGGTCGTCGAGCACGACACTGCCGGACGCGGGCTGCGCGGCGTAGCGCTTGCCGTCGGCCGCGGCCGGGACCGGGGTCGTGACCGACCAGGCCACGGTCGTGCCGGCGTCGAAGAGGCCTGCCCCCTGGGGTGTGCCGAGGTTGTCGACCCCATCATGGCTGCTGGCGATGGTGAGGGCGTAGGTCACGACGTTCGGGTCGGTCCCGTTCTGGTACTCCTGGAGGTTGGTGTAGTCGTCCCCGTCGGCGTTGGCAGCAGCGTCGTCCGCGGTAGGGTCAAGCCGGTTGGTCCACTCCCAGCCGTCGGGCATGCCGTCGGCATCGGTGTCGGGGGCGTTCGGGTCCGTTCCGGCGTAGTACTCGTCCAAGTTGTCGAGCCCGTCGTCGTCGGGGTCTTCTGTGGCACCCTGTGCGAGGTCGCCGAACTGCGCGACCTCCCACGCGTCGGCCAGGCCGTCGGCATCCGTGTCGTCCTCCCGCTCCATTTCCAGGACGAGGTGGTGCCACGCGCCGGCCGTTAGTTCGGCCACCGTGACGGCGTTGCCGACCCCAGGATTCTCGATCAGCGCCAGGATCGCGCCGGCGTCGTCCGTCGCCAGAGTCACGGCGACCCCGTCGAAGACGATGCTGCCGACCGCGGTGCTGGCCGGGACTCCGGCCGGCACATAGGCGTCGAAGGCCAGCGAGAACCCGGCGTCCAGTGCGGAACCCGCCTTGAACACGCCCTGGGGGCCGCTGGCGTCCGTGGTCACGTGCAGGGCCCGGAGCCCGGCGGCGACCGGGGTGTCCACCACGCGGACGAGGCCGCGGTCGCCCCATGCGGTGTTGAAGGTCCAGCCGGCTGGCGGGTCGCCCACGGCATCCGCCTCGAAGTCGTCCGTCAAGGAGCCCGCACCGTCCCTCGCCAGGACCACTTGGTCCAGGTAGCTGCTGACGCTGGCGGTCCGGCCCCAGACGGACAGGTCCGACTCCCAGCCGCCGGAGAAATCGGTGTACAGTTCGAACCAGGCGCCGTGCGCCCCGTCGACCGAGAGGCGCTGCCGCGAGAAGCGCGGCGAGCGGGTGAACGAGGCGGTGACGAGCATGTCGCCCTGGACCGTCACGGTCTTCGGCGATTCCGAGCCGGCCAGATCGCCGCCCCAGCCGGCAAAGTCGTAGTTCGGGTTCGGCGTGGCGGTCAACTCGATGACGGTGCCGTAGGGGTAGGTGCCGGCCCCAGTGGTCGAGCCGTTCTCCGCCTCGACGGTCACCGTGTGCGTGTCGAGTTCGAAGGACGCCGCGACCGTGCGGGCCTGGTCCATGTTGAGGACGAGCGGATTGGCGGTCAGGCGGTCGTCCGGGACATCGCCGCTCCATACCACATGGTAATGGGATTCGGGGGAAGCGGTGATCGTCAGCGTGCCGGCATCGACCCAGCCGTCGCCAATGTCCAGGCTCCCGTGTTCGCCGACGCTGACATCGAGGTAGTACTGCTTCTGCCAGGCGACGGTCAGCACGATGTTGCCGTTCATGGTAATCGAGCCGTGGTCCGCGGGGGTGACCTCGGTCTCATTCCCGGCGGTCTGGAACTGGTAATTTGCAGAGTGCCAAGTCGCCCTGTGGGCCACGAAGCGTTGCTGCGCGGTCTGACGGCAGGGGCTGGTGACCGACCAGTTAGCGATCGCTCCCGGCTCGTACGATTTCACACCCTCGAACGGGCGCCCCATTTCGCTGTCAATCTCCAGGTACCAGGCGATAGCGCCATACTGCCAGAGGGAGGGCGGCGGGGGCGTGACCTCGTCGTCGTCGGGGGGCACGATCGGCACGTTCGGCCCGCCGTCGCCCGACTCCTGCCCGGCCAGCGCGTATGCGGCGCGGGGCATGACGCAGACCGCTCCGGCGAACGCCAGCATCGCGCCCAGCGCCGCGCCCCTTGCCAGGGGGCGGACACGCATGAGGACCGGCAGGGACCGGAGGTTCAGCAGCGTTCCCAGCATCGTCTTTGTCAGAGCCATGGCCATGTTCCTCTATGCCTGTACGGTCGAAAACGTTCTCCTGCCGTCATGGCGTCGCATGTCATTGCGACGGCCGGCGCCGATGCGTTACGCGGTCCGGGTTGTGACGCAGTGACTCAGTGACGCAGTGACCGGAATCTACGACATCGGTTGCGACAGACATGTTGGTGTCTCCGCGGCGTTACGGGCGGCTATTCGTGGGCGCGCTCCTCGATCCTGCGCAACGCCGCGCCTGCGGCGTTTCTGAGCAGCTCGCGTCCGTTGTCGGTGCCGGCACGTCCGGCCGCGGAGGGCGCCGCGGGCGTGCCTTGCCCTTCCGCGTCCGGGGCCGTGAATGCCGTCAGAATACTCCTGTGCTCCTGCGCTCCCAGAGCGCCGATGGCGGCGATTGCAGCCAGGCGCAGCGGCAGGCTGACGCCGGAGTCCTGGGCGACTGCCACGGCGGCCGGCAGCGCCGCCACGTTCCCGGTTGCCCCGCAGATCTGAATGGCGGTCACCCGTGTCTGAATGCTGGTGTCCGGGTTCGCGGCCAGACTCAACGCGGCAGTGCCGATGCGGTCCCGCTGCATGTCCGGGTAGCGCCGGGACAGGCGCTCGACCCCGATCAGGGCCGCCCCGGCGACGCAGCTCCGCGGTGAATCGACGGCGTCCCAGCAGGCGGCTTCCATCGCGGCCCGCAGTTCGGCGCCCGGTTCCGGGTCCTGCCGCGCACCTGGCCACTGCGCCTCGTAGAAGGGCGCGAAGTACTGCACCACGTAGCCGCGCCACACCGGGTCCTGGTCGCTGTCCCGATAGATGGCCAGCATGAGTTCTCCCAGACCGTACGGCGGCCCGGCCGCCTGCTTGAGCAGCGCGGCCAGGACGTCGTTCCGCAGCGCGTTGTGTTCGAGCGACCCGGCGGCGCCCGCGTCCTTCCGCAGCAGGAACCAGTACAGGGCCTGAAGCTCGTCCACGCCGAGTTCCTTGCCGAGCCGGTGCGCGGCCCGGATGCGCTCATCGTAGCCGGCCCCCTGAGTGAGCCCCAGGATGAGCCGGATGTCGTCGGACAGAGACTCGGCGGGCGGCAGCGCGGGGTGCAGAAGGGCGTCGCACTTCGGCGCGGGCGCAGGGCGCGGCGCGGTCGGCCGCCGCCGGGGCCGGGCCGGCGCGGCACGCGGCGGCGACGTTGCGGGCGTTACGGCCGTGGCGGCCGGCGCCGGGGGGGGGCCGGGCCGGACCACCCGGGCAGTCGCGGCGGGTTCGGGCGAGGCGGTTCCCTGCCGCGCCAGGAAGCGGCAGCAGAGCATCACGGTTGCGGCGATCGCAACCGTGAACAGGGCCACCGCCATGACGTTCCGTCTCATGAATCACACCTCTGCTGGCAGACGCATCAGTCGCGGTTCCCGACTAGGGCGTCGCCCTGATAAACGGTCACAGAGTGGCACACGGCGATCATGTCCGGACCCGGCTGGACGAAGGAGATCGTGCGCTCGCCCAGATCGCCGAAGTCGGCGGCCGTCAGCGTCTTCTCCAGCGTGCCGTCGTCGAACACGACTCCGGCGGCGGAGACCCGCGCGACGACGCGGACGCTGGCCGGGAGCTGCTGGGCGAAGAGCCGGTCCATGATCAGATGGCTGCCGTCCTCGTACGTCTGCAGCAGCACGACGCGCCCTTCGACCGTGCCGCGCAGCCAGAACCCGGCCGTGGGCACCGTGGCGAGGATGGGGCCGCCCTCGCTGACGCGGGCCACGACGCGGACATCCTCGAACACCTCGTTGCGGAGCAACCGGATGGTCCTGGAATCCGCGGCGAAGTCGGTCTCTGCCAGGAGGATGTTGTCGAAGTCCAGGACCGCGGCTTCCGGCAGTCCCTCCCACGTCCACGAGCGCTCGCGGAAGCGCCAGACGGCGGGCGGCTCGGGCTGCGCGCAGTCGAGCACCATGACCTGGAGTTCCCCGGCGACCGGATCGCCGGTCTCGGGCGTGTAGGTTCCGGTGACCGTGAAGACGCCCGCGGCGTCGAAGAGGTAGCCCACCGGCGCGTCCGGCGTGGTGTTGAAGGTGTCCGCGCCGACGGCGATCTGCACCGTCCCGCCCGTGGCGCCTTCGGGGAGCGCGACCAGGCGGAGGGCGTCGCCCTTGCGCAGCGTCAGGTCCGGGTCGTTGAGGACGTTCGTCGCCACCCACGTGGCGCTGACCGTCGCGGCCCTCGCCCCGTTCTGGAACGAGACCGTCGCGGTCGTCGGGCCGGTCTCGGACAGCGGCAGGTCAGCGTACCAACGCCGCCAAGTGCCACGCTTGACCGGCGTGCCGTCCGAGATCGTCGTGCCGGCGAGGAAGTGGGCGGTTCCCTCGATGCAGAGCGGTGACACGCGGCTGGTCGACGGCACGGCGTCCAGACCGCACATGGCCGCGATGCGGTGATCGGCCCAGTCGGGGCGCCCGTTGCTGTCGGCGTCCGGGCCGCCCAGGCGCTGCAGCCGCACGGCGCGGACCTGGAGGGAGGTGCCGTTTTCCACGTTGTCCCATTCGACGTCGAGGCTGTGCGCGCCGGCGGGCAGGAACGGCGTGTAGAAGTGGGCCTTGCCGTATGTCCCCGGCGACGCCACCAGCGTGCCGCACCCCACGTACTCGCCGTCCACGGAGAGCAGCAACTGGAACTCGCCGGCGGCGGCGTCCGCGCGGTGCTGGGTGCCCTCGATCTCGACCCGGTAGCAGTTGGCGTGGGCCAGATCGAAGGCGAACCCGAGCTTGCCGCGCCGGTTCTTGGCGAAGATCTCGCGTTCCAGGAAGCCCCAGGCGCCGACCTTGACCGTCGCCCGGTTGCCGTCGATGGCGACCATGTCGGTGACCGTCCCGTCGAAGTCGACTGCCACCGGGTCGCTGAACGCGGCGGTCGCCTCATCGCCGTCGCTGAACCCGTCCGAGTCGGTGTCGGTGGCGAGGGGGTTCGTGCCGTGCGCGTGCACCTCGACGCCGTCGCTGAGCCCGTCGTCGTCGCTGTCCTGGTCGTCGGCGTTGGTGCCGGCGGCGGCCTCGTCGGCGTCCGCCAGCCCGTCGCTGTCCCTGTCGTCGGCGGCCTGCTCCTGCTGCAGGTACCCCGCCGAGTGGAACAGGTTCGCGGCGGGGACGGCCTGCCGCGCCAGGCCGATGGCTTCCCATTCGAGGATCAGGGATGCGTTGCAGTAGGTCTCGAAGTACTCGATGCGCAGCGCGTGCTTGCCGGCGCGCAGCCCGATATCGCCCTGCGACTGCCAGGGCGCGCCCAGGTGCCAGACGTAGCCGTCGGTGCCGGCCACCTTCTCGCCGTCGATGTACAGGAGCGCGCCGTCGTTGTTCGTCATGTGGAAGATGTACCAGCCGTCGGCCGGGACGTCGATCCAGCCGGCGAACGCCGCGCCGACCTGGTCGCTGCGGCCGCTGGCGAACACCTGGCCCGCTGACTCCGACATGTTCAGCTCCGCGACCACGCCGCTGCCGTAGTGCGGGAAGAAGGCGAACGAAGGAATGAAACGCCATTCCCCCTTGTAGTAGGAGACCGCCAGGCCGGGCGTTGCATCGGCGACCTCGGTGGCGTCGTGGATCAGCGCCGCGGCGTCCGCCGGGTCCAGCGGGTCGAGGCCGAGCCGGACCTCGGTCCCGTCCGGGGCGGCATCGCCGTCGGTGTCCACGGCCTGGAGGTCGGTGCCCCAGACGACCTCGTCGGCGTTGCTCAGGGAGTCGCTGTCAAGATCGGCCACGCCATCGGCGGCGTCGTTCGGGTTCAGCCCCGCCGCCGTCTCGACGGCATCGGGCACGAGGTCGCGATCGGTGTCCTCGTAGGCGTAGGTGCGGACGTCGTCGACCCAACCGGAGCCGCAGATCAGGAAGGCGGTGATCGCCGTGATGTTGACCGTCGGCTGCGCGGTCCAGAGATCACGCTGGATGTCACGCCGCACCGTGAACCACCTGCCGCTGCGCGGCCCCGTGCCCAGGCCGTGGTGCACGTACTCGCCGGAGCCCAAGTTGCTCGCGGACTGGGAGTCGTAGTAGACGTAACGGTGGCCCGCGGTCGTGCTGCAGCTCACGAAGATGACGAAAGGCTCCGCGTAACGCATCCGCCATTGCAGCTTGAACTTGCTGGCCTCGGCGTGGGCGAAGGTCAGGCGGTAGCCGTTGGCCGTCGCGCTGCCGTCGAGCTGAATGGCGCGGTTGGCCGCGTCGTCCGGATCGACCAAGTTGGTCACCGTGGCGCCGGCCGGGGCGCTGTCATAGACGTCCCAGCCCGCGGTATCGCCGTCCTCGGCGTCCTCATGGACGGTGACCTCGTAGAGGTACCCGTCGCCCTGGATGGCGGCGACGCTCGGGTCCATGCCGCTGCTCACCTCCGTGCCGTCCGGGGCGCCGTCGCCGTCGGTGTCGGCGACGAGCGGGTCCGAGTTGTAGGTGTGGATTTCGAGGCCGTCGTTGAGGCCGTCGTCGTCCGAATCGGCGTCGGCCATCCCGGTGCCGTGCATGAACTCGTCAAGGTTCGAGAGCCCGTCGGCGTCGCCGTCGGCCGTGGCGTCCGCGGCATCGTTCGAGTTGAGCCCGGCCTGGATCTCGACGCTGTCCGGCAGCACGTCGTGGTCGGCATCGGGATACGCGAGCAGCGAGATGTCGTCCACCTCGGTCAGTCCTCGCGTCATGAAGGCGTAGACGTAGAGAATATCCGCCGTCGGGTGCAGGCGCCGGACATCGGCGAGGAGGTTGCGGCGCACAGTGACCCACTGGCCGTTGCCGAGTCCGGTGCCCAGCGCGACGATCGGGTCGAGTCCCAGGTTCTGCATGTCCGTGGCAGGCACGTACCTGACGTTGAGCCAGCCGGCCGTCGTGTTCATGGTGGCATACACCAGGAAGTTGGACGCCGCGCGCATCCGCCATTCCAGGATGAGCTTCTTCGTCTCGTTCGGCGCCAGCGTGAGCCGGTACCCGGTGTCGTAGGGGCCCTGGAACGCAATGACGCGGTTCTCCGGGTCCGCGGTGTCCACGGCGTTGGAGAGCGTGCCGGGCGGATCGGCGTCCCAGAGATCCCAGCCCACCGTGTCATCGTCCTCGGCGTCCTCCAACACGCGCTTCTCGTAGACGTACCCCAGGCCTTGCGTAGCCGGCGTCAGCGGGTCCATGCCGCAGGCGACCTCAGCCGAGTCCGAGAGCCCGTCGGCATCGGTGTCCGCGCTCAGCGGGTTGCTCCCGTGCGTGTTGACCTCGACGCCGTCGGCCAGGCCGTCGTCGTCGCTGTCGGCGTCCGCCATGCCCGTCCCGCGCAGGAACTCGTCCAGGTTCGAGAGCCCGTCCGAGTCCGCATCGGCCGCGGCGTCGGCGGCGTCGCTCGGGTTTAGCCCGGCCTGGGTCTCGATGCTGTCCGGCAGGCAGTCACGGTCCGCGTCCTGGTAGGCCAGCAGCGAGACGTCGTCCATGCAGCCGACGGCGCGCACCATGAAGTAGTAGAAGCCGAGGATGTTGGCGGTGGGGTGGAGCCGCCGCACGTCGGCCAGGAGGTCGCGCCGCACCGTCACCCACCTGCCGTTCGCGACGCCGGTCCCGAGCGCGATGAGCGGATCGGCGCCCTGGTTGGGCACCGTCGTCGAGGGCACGTAGCGCACCGTCACCCAGCCGACGCTGGTGTTGCACGAGGCGTAGATCAGGTAGTTGCCGGTGATGCGCATCCGCCACTCGAGCTTGAGGCGGCGCGTCTCGTTCGGCGACACGGTGAACCGGAACCCGGTGTCGTACGTGGCCTGGAACTGGATGACCCGGTTCTGGGGATTGTCAGGGTCCGGGGCATTGGCCGGCGCGCCCGGCGGGTCAGCGTCGAACAGGTCCCAGCCCGCGGTGTCACCGTCCTCGGCGTTCTCCAGCCCGCGGCGGTCATACAGGTACCCGGGGCCCTGCGTCGCCGGCGTGACAGGGTCCATGCCGCAGGCGACCTCGACCGAATCCGAGAGACTGTCGCCATCTGTATCTGCGTTGAGCGGGTCGGTGCGGTAGGTGTCGATCTCGGCGCCGTCGCTTAACCCGTCATCGTCGCTGTCACTGTCGGCGATGCCCGTGTCGAAGATGATCTCACGCGCGTTGGTCAGACCGTCGCCGTCGAGGTCGCCGCTACCGTCGCTCGGGTCGCTAACGTTCAGACCATTGGCCGTCTCGACCGCGTCCGGCACGAGGTCGCGGTCCGCGTCGGCGTAGTCGTAGGTGCGGATGTCGTCGACGTAGCCGGTGCCGCAGATCAGGAACGCGGTGACCGACGTGATGTTCGTGCCCGGCTGCGACGCCCAGATGTCCTTCTGCAGGTCGCGCCGCAGCGTCGTCCACGCGCCGTTTCGGGTTGCCGGCCCCAGGCCGTGGTGGACGTACTCGCCCGTGCCCAGATTGCTGGTGCTGTCCGGGGTGTAGTGCAGGTACCGGTGGCCTGCGGTTGTGTTGCAGCTTACGAACACAACGTACCACTCGCTGTAGCGCTGACGCCACTGGAACTTGAACTGCACCGTCTCGGCGGCCGGGAACGTGTACCGGTAGCCCGTGGACGTCGAACTGCCCTGAAGCCGGATCGCCCGGTTCGACGCCTTGTCGGGGTCCACCTCGTTGGTGATCGTGCCCGGCGGATTGTTGTCGTAGACGTCCCACGACGCCGTATCGCCGTCCTCGGCGCTCTCCTTGACGGACACGTCGTAGGTGTAGCCGTTGCCCTGCTCGGCGACGGCGCGCGGCAGCCAGGACAGCCAGACCAGCAGCGGCATGGCAGCAAGACATGCGGCACGGAGAACGGGAGATGTACGGCACGTCGTCATGCGGATACTCCCTTGCTGTTGCCCGCGGCCGGCGCGCGGGCGCCGGCGGGCGAATTCAACACTGCCAATTGCTCGCCAACCCATGCGGACAGGAAGCGCAAGTCGCAGAGCGCCGCTGCGGTGTCCACAGCCTGGAGACTGCCGCCGCCGACCCGGCGCTCGGTCAATCGGCGCGCGGTGGTCGCCATGTTCCGGATCGAAGAGGAGAACTCCGCGGCCGAGTTCTTGGGCTGGCCGGCTCGCGTCAAGGCGGCGGCGAGCCACGCGGCGACCGTGCCCAGTTTCTCGGCGCGGGTGGTGCACAGGCGTTCGGCGAAAGCGGCCATCAACTCGTCCGGGATGCTTGCCGCGGCCCCGATCTCGCGGCCGTGCATCACGAGGAACGTCGCCGGGTTCAGGTAGGCTTCGGCGTGCGCGGCCCGGACGTCAGCCCGGTCCAGGAGCGCGCTCTGGAGCACGCCCGGCAGGTGCATGAACGGCACGCCGTCGATGGCGCCCTGGGCGGGCCGCAGCAGTCGCCCGATGCCGCGGACATCGTCCTCGGAAACGCCGGGTCTTTCGGCCTTGCGCGCCACCCGCAGCACGAGGGGCGCCGGCGCCTTGGCCCGTACCATGGCCGCCAGGGCGCCCGCCTTGCACACCGCCAGGTGACCGCCGGCCACCCGCGCCTGGATCTCCTCCGGCAGTTCGGCCAGACTGAGGTAGGTCGAAACGCTCGCCTCGGACATCGAGGTCATGGCCGCCAGCTCGGCCTGGCTGATCCCAAGCTCACTGACCATGCCCGTGAAGTGGTGCGCCAAGTCGATGGGCGACAGGTCCTTGCGGTTCAGGTTATCGACCAGGCACAGCGTCGCGGCCTGTGGCGTGGTGAGGCCGGCGAAAACCCGGACCGGCACTTCGGCCAGTCCCAGTTCCTTGGCGGCCCGGTAACGATTGTGACCGCCCAGAATCACGTACTTGTCGCCCGCAGGCATCACCTTGAGCGGATCGCGAATGCCCTCGGCGGCAATCGATGCCTTGAGCGCCTCGAAGGCCGCCCCGTCGCGTTCCGGTCCGGCCCGACGCGGTTGGTACCGCAGGTCGGTGGTCAAGGCCCAGATCGACACCACATCGGTCTTGAAGCTCGCGAAGTTCAGGCCCCGCAACGGGTCTTGTATTGTTCCCTGGGCTGTCGTCTTGCCTCCAAACCTTCAGTGACTGAAGCGTGCTTGCGTCGGCCATCTTCAGTCACTGAAGAAGTTCACGCGCCTTCAGTGACTGAAGGATTCGCGGCCGATGCGCAACTTCCGGCAACGGCCTACGGGCCGGATCGGACCCGGCATCCGCCGACCTCGTTTGGCCCACTACTCGCGTCTCCAATGTCCGGTCCCTTCTTTGCTCCCAAGAGAACCGCCCCAGCTTCTTCTTCGTTCTCTTCCGCCCGGGCTTGCGCTCCCTTCTTCAGTCCCCCCATGGTGCCGGGCCACCCTACAAGGGTAACCTTCGCTGCGCTCGGTTGCCCGCGGGACGCGGGGAAGGCAGCAGAACAGGCCTGTCTCTTCGGACGGCACCCGCCCTCCGCTCACCGAACGCGATTCCCTCGACGCACAGAGAAGTTACACGGGCGCCGCATTCATGTCAAGCGCGATGCGGGCGTTTCATCATCGGCAGCGCACCGGAATCCGGAAGCCGTTTCCGCCGTGCACCGCGCCAGGAAAAAACGTGGCACCCCACCGTAAAAAAGCGGCGACGTACTTGACCGCGCCCCCGCCTGCAAGAGCGCTCGCCGCGGGGCAGATTCGGCAAAGCAAAAATGGCCGGTGGGGGGGATGTCTGGCCGCGTCTCGATCCGTCTACGGTCCGGGCTTGTCCGTCGCGTCTGGGGGCCATTTTCGTTTTGCCGAATCAACCCTACCGTGCGCAGGCGGTGTCGCCGTCAAGTCCGCCGCCTCTGCTTTTTTCCGGCGTGGCCCCCCACGTTTTCCCCTGGCGCTGGCGTCACGCGAGTCCGTGGCTCGTTGGCGGGACGCACCCGTTCCCGATCCCGGACACGGACTGGCCACGCTGTGCCACGTGCTCGGGTCCGCGACTCCATGGCCTTCGGGCAAGGCGTGCCCCGATACGACTGCACGGACGGGACGCGTTCTTCCGCCGGCAGACGACACTCGACCGGAATCGGACGCAGGACCGCGTCGGCGTTCGGCTCGCGTTCCTGCCGGGGCGGGGCGACTCCGGGCGCTTCGTAGATGGTGCCCGCCTTGGCGCTCCAGACCCGGATCAGCCGCATGCGCTTCGAGCCGCACTTGGGACAGCGCGGCGCGTGGTCGCCGAATTTGGCCTCCAGCTCGGCCTGGTACTGCTCCTTTTCGTGCGCCGTGCCCTTGACCGCCTTCTTCAGCGCCGTGATGACGTGGTACTGCCACTTGCGCCGCCGAAGTAACTGACCGTCCGCCACTGTCCGTCCTTATCGATGCCGCCCTCGCTCACCACCAGATGCGCATGCGGGTTGCTGTTGCCACCGCGGCCATTCAGTTGCAGCACCGACATGATCCCG
>MHBL01000287.1 GCA_001803235.1 Lentisphaerae bacterium RIFOXYA12_64_32 | reverse complement strand
AGACATGCGCGCCGAGACGACCGCGCTCGCTTTTGAGCAGCATTGGATGATGCGCTTCGGGCCACCTCTCCAAGTCCACAGTGATCAGGGGACTAACTTCGAGTCCGCCCACTTCCAGAATTTGCTCTCCCTGTGGCGGATCGCCAAAACGCGCACGACCCCCTATCACCCTCAGGGGAATGGCGCGTGCGAGCGCGCTAACCGCTCCATACTCGCGAACTTGCGCCGCGTGCTCGATGAAGGGCACGCGCACGACTGGGATCTCTATCTCCCCCAGGCCGTGTTCGCCTACAATACGTCGGTGCATTCCTCGACAGGCCATACCCCCCAGTTCCTGACCTATGTCCAAGAAGCGCGCACTCCGTCCGAGCTCATTGTCGGATTGGCGCCGCAAAAGAATGAGTTGGCCGACAAATATGGCCAGCCGTATGCGCGCTATCGCGAAATGGCCGCATGCTACCAAGAGTTGCGGCGCAAACTCCATCTCGTCCAACGGCGCTCGAAGGCGCAGTATGACAAAGGGGCGCATAAACGCATGTTCCGCCCCGGAGAGCGCACGCGCATTCGTCTTGTGCGCCTGCACAACCAGCCGGGCATCAAGTTGCGCCGTGTCTGGTCCGAGCCGCAAGAGGTGCTCGAGTGCAATGGCCCTCTTGTGCGGATCCGTGACCCCAAGAAGGGTGTTGTACAATGGATCCATGCGGATCGCCTATCCACCCCAGTTCCGCAGGACGCTATCATACCCCGTCCCGCTGCGGCGCCCACGTTCCCTCGAGTACCCCCCTCGCCGCGCGATTCGGACGCGCAGAGGTCCGTCGCGCCTGCGTCAGAAAGCGACACAGGAGACCAGTCCCCCGCATACGCTGCGCGCTCAGTGGCGTACCCCGCGCGCGTCACGCGATATGGGCGCATGACTAAACCGCCACGCGATAACTCTTTTGTATACGCGATGGTAGGCGGTAACGCTTCTGATTTCTCGTGCAGATCCAAGACGAGCAGCAACGACATGGACCAGCAACCAGGCCGCGGGCGATACGGGTCGAGATACCCAGGACAGTCACCATTAAGGCCGCCGAGTCAGCAAGCTCCAGGTAACCCGCCTCCGACCCCAGCGCAGTATGGGGGATATCCGCCGCCACAAGGGCCGCAGCAGCCAGCCCCGCCACTCACGCGTCAACGATCGCAGATACAAGCGGGGTTGCCCCGCGCTCAAGCGCCCGTCGCGTCTACCTCTTCGACTACGACGAGTGGGAGCGCCGCAAGTGGGATGCCTTCCGTGCCGCCACCGCCGGGATGGCCGCGAGTGTTCTTCTTCGAAGGGCAGCATTACGCCTGGAACACCGCGCGCCAATGGTATTACGCAACGGCCTCTCGCGAAGCGTACCCGGCGGACGAGCCGCCGGGTGTCAATACAGTAGAAGCGCGCGATGCCGCCTACGCTTCTCAAAGCGGCCGAGCGCCGCAAGCCTCTACTTCGAGCTCGTCCACGTTTGTCGCGCCACAGCCGTCCACGACATTCGGGCCCAGCGCTTCGCTCGCACGCCCGCCTGTGCGCTCGGTAACTGAGTATGGTGTCCACACCGGCCCGCCACCGCCCGAGTTTGGGGCGCGAAACACCGCGCAGGGCAGCTACTCGAGCTTGATGATTCAACTGAGCGCCGATCCATCCCAGCAGC
>MHBL01000286.1 GCA_001803235.1 Lentisphaerae bacterium RIFOXYA12_64_32 | reverse complement strand
GTCGCTGCATGCGATCCAGGAGAGCGCCGGGAAGGTCGGCGCGTTGGTGGCGGAGATCGCCGCGGCGTCCAAGGAGCAGGCCCAGGGCATCGAGCAGGTCAACACCGCCGTGGCCGAGATGGACAAGGTGGTGCAGCAGAACGCGGCGAACGCGGAGGAGTCCGCGAGCGCGTCGGAGGAACTCACGAGCCAGGCGCAGGAACTCAATGGCATGGTCGCAGAACTGGTGGCAATCGTCGGCGGTGCAAACGGTGGCAACGGCGGTGCGCAACGGGCGTCCGCGCGGAGCGACTACGCACCGGTGGTGACACGCCACGCTTTGGGCGCCGGGGGGCCGGCACCGGTACGGAAGCCGGCGCTGCAGCCGCGCGCGCATGCGGTTGTGGCGCACTCCAATGGTAATGGCAACGGGCTCCGCAAAGGCAAGCCTGCGCCGGTCGCGGCCAGGAGCCAGAAGCCCGAAGAAGTCATCCCCCTGGACGACGACGAATTGAAGCAGTTCTGAGAAGAGTCAGTGGGGTCAAGACCTTGGCCCGCACGTTTGTTTGACCCCACCGACCCTTTCTCTGTTGACGTGTCCCCATGTCTTCTACGCTTTGGGTCATGAGGAGATCGCACCCATGAAGACCTTCTTCACCGCCAGCGTCCTTTCCCTGTGCCTCTGCGCTGTCGCCGCCACCGCGGAAGAAAAGCTGCGAGATCTGGCACCCGATCGCCCCGACACCACGGAAAGCGCCTACACCGTTGACGCTGGGCATTGGCAACTCGAAACGAGTTTCGCCGACTTCACCCGTGACCGCGATGGCGGTGGCAGCCACACCCACTCCTGGGCCTTTGCCGACAGCAACATCAAATACGGTTTGACGGCTCAAGATGACCTCCAGTTTGTCGTCTCACCCTTCGCCTTTGAGCAGTCGGGCACGCCGCACGAGCGCACCTACGGCACCTCGGATATTACCCTCCGCTGGAAACACAACTTTTGGGGCAATGACGACGGCGAAACCGCCTTCGCCCTGATGCCTTTCCTGATCCTTCCCACCGGTTCCCAGCTTTCCTCGGATCACCTTGAGGGTGGCCTAATCGCCCCCTTGGGCTGGAGCCCGGATTGGGCGGAAGAGCATGGCCTCGGCTTCGGTTTCATGCTCGAAGGCGATGCCGTCTGGAACGACGAAGACGAGCGTTACGATGGCGTCCTGGTGCACAGCGCCACTTGCGGCATCGATCTCTGCGGCCCCTTGGGCGCTTTCGTGGAATTCGCCGGTGAACTGCCCTGCGATGGCGATTACCTCGCCTATTCCAACATTGGCTTCACCGTCACCGTCAACGACAACCTGATGTTTGATGTCGGCGGTCGTTTTGGCCTGACTGAGGCCACCCCCGACTTGGGTCTCTTTGTGGGCATGACTTTCCGCTATTGAGAGACGCGGGAATGGGCACCAGGCCTCACCGAGCCAAGCGCGGGAGTTCAAGTTGTCAGGGCTGCGAGTTTGGCGCGGTGAAGTCAGGCGGGAGAAGCGAGGCGGGGGCAGGCGCAATGCCAGCAACCGTCGTCCGGAGGATCACACCGGGTCAGGAGGTCCGGTGCCTACCCTTGACTGACGCAACACCGCGTTACCACATGGGCTGTTTCAAGATCCGGCGCCGCGTCTCGAAAGGCCACGCCTCCGCGCACACCAAGTAGGGGCGGCCTGTCCTCAGGCCGCCCCCCCCGGCGTGGGGACACGCCGGGGGTACTCACCGCACGCGACGGTCACGGATCTTGAAACAGCCCTGGCGTTCGGCGACATGTGACGCGACATCCCCGGAGAGGTTGGGCTTGGCGGTTGCCGGACGATTGGCCGCAAGGGCGAGACGGGCTGTGAGGCGCGCATCGTGGTTTGAATGAAGGAGGAGGGGAACATGCTGCGGAACACGAGGCTGAGTGCGAAGATCGGGTTGGGCTTCGGGGTCGTGCTGGCGCTGTTGATCTGCCTGAGTGTCGTGGTCTACGGGAAGTTGGGCGGCATTTCGCGGCACAGCGGTACGGCCGTGGCGTACTCGGACTACCACGCGATCATGCTCCAGCGCGAGGTCGATCATCTGAAGTGGATACGCACGCTGGAGAGCCTGTACCTGAAGAACCTCGACAAGGTCGAACTGCAGCTCGATTGCACGAAATGCAATCTGGGCCAGTTTCTGTACGGCGATGCGGGCAAGCGCCTGGCCGCGGACGACCGGGTGGCCGGGGAGTTGTTGGAGGGGTTGAAGGAGCCGCATCAGCGGCTGCACGCCTCGGCGGCCGCCGCGTTCAAGGAGTGGCAGCGGCGCCACACGGGGCTCCGGCACCTGCTCAAGGATCGGTTCGACGATCACCGCCGGTGGGTTGCGACGTTGTGTATGATGCTGATCAAGAAGGACCCGACACTCCAACTGCAGGTGGACCCGACACTCTGCGGGTTTGGGAAGTTCATGGTCAGCGAGCAGTGTCACGGCTATGCGCAGGATTTCCCGCGTTTCCGTGAGATCATGGACCAAGTGGCGGAACCGCACCGGCGCCTGCACGAGTCCGCCACACGGATCATCGCGGCACTGAAAGCATCGGACCTCGATGCGGCCCATGCCATCTTCGAGGCCGAGACCCTGAAGGCGCTGAGTGGAGTCGAGAGCGGCTTCAGAGCGGCGATCGAAGCGGAGACGGCCATCGAGGCGGCACAGAAGAAGGCCGACGAGATCCTGCAGCAGGAGACCTACCCTGCCCTGGCCGCCACGCAGGCGAAACTGGGCGAACTGCGCGAGCACCTGAAGACGCAGAGCGTGGCAGCGGCGGGCACGCTGACGTCGAACGTGACGTACTCGCGGCGTTTCATCACCGTTACGTCCCTGGTCGCGATCCTGGCGGGTACGTTCGTCTGCATGGCGCTGATCGTGTTGATCACGCGTCCGATCAGGCAAGTGATTGCGGCCTTGACCGGCGGGTCGGAGCAGGTGTCGGCGGCCTCCGGCCAGGTTTCGAGCGCGAGTCAATCATTGGCGCAAGGCTCCAGCGAGCAGGCGTCGAGCCTGGAGGAGACGTCGTCGGCTCTCGAGGAGATGGCGTCGATGACCAAGCAGAACGCGGAGCACGCGAACAAGGCCGACGCGTTGATGGGGGAAACCAAGGGCACGGTGCGCAGCGGTGTCGAGGCCATGACGCGCATGTCGGAAGCGATCGAAAAGATCAAGGCCTCGGCGGGCGAGACGGCGAAGATTATCAAGACGATTGACGAGATCGCCTTCCAGACCAACCTGCTGGCGCTGAATGCGGCGGTTGAGGCGGCGCGGGCCGGCGAGGCGGGCAAGGGTTTTGCGGTGGTGGCCGAGGAGGTTCGGAACCTGGCGCGGCGCAGTGCGGAGGCGGCCAGGACCACCGCCGACCTGATCGAGGGCGCGCAGAAGAACGCCGAGGCCGGCGTTCAGGTGACGGCGGAAGTGGGCAAGTCGCTGCATGCGATCCAGGAGAGCGCCGGGAAGGTCGGCGCGTTGGTGGCGGAGATCGC
>MHBL01000285.1 GCA_001803235.1 Lentisphaerae bacterium RIFOXYA12_64_32 | reverse complement strand
GCCGTTGGCCTCCACCGCGCCCTGATTAATAAGTTTGGGGGGACTATAAGGGAAGAGGGGCACGGTGCGGCGTAGTAACCAAGATGAACCCGTTCACCTGCCACACAAGGTGGCAGGGGTCCATGCTCCACCCTTTACGCATTACCGGCCCATCCCTTTCGTGCTTGTGACGGCGCCGCTACCGGGGTATAATAGGGTTGTGCAGTCGCCGGAGAGAACGGGGGTGGCGTGAGCGGCTGCCGCCCGTCAGGCACAGGAGGTCCGGAGAATGCACGCAACAAAGCCCCTGCTCTTCGGCATCTGCCCCGTGGGTCCCTCGACTCGGTCCAGATCTCACTCGTTCACGCTCATCGAACTCTTGGTGGTCATTGCCATCATCGGTATCTTGGCGTCGCTGCTCCTGCCGGCGCTGGAGGAGGCCAGGAAGAAGGGCAAGTCCGCCACCTGCCTGGGGCACGTCAAGCAACTGGACATTGCCTGCAAGCTATACCTGGAAGACAACGACGGCCGCTACCCGAACGGCGGCTACGCGCCGACGGGCGGCTGCTGGCCGTCCTGCAGCAAAGGCTGCGGCTTTCCGTCCACGCACTGGCAGTCGGGCGCCATGCAGCGGTTGCGGGACTACGCCGGCAGCACCGAGATTTTCTACTGTCCGGCCAAGAATGTTAACCCGGCAGTGGAGGCGGCCAGGGTGGTCCCGGTTCACCTTCCGGAAGTGGACGCCGGCATGACGGGCTATTCGGGGTACGGCTTCTTCTTCTCTCGCGCCAACTGCCGGGACCTGTGGAAGACACCGTCCAAGTTTTCACCCATGGAACCACTGATCCTCGATCACTTCGAACTCAAGGACATTGGCAGCTTTGCGTACGTCAACTGCGGCACTCTCACCCCCGGCGTCTTCCCGCCCATGCCCCACCGCAGCATCAACATCGGCCACAACGACGGCCATGCGGCCACCTACACGCCGCGCGACGGCCTGTGGATGAGGAACAAACGGGTGTGGAAAGACCAGATCTACTGAGGGCGGTCGCTCACCGCAACCGATCCAGCTTCTTGCGGGTGCGTTCCGCATTGCTCAGATCGCCAGCGTTCTCGTAAGCGCGGATGAGTAGCTCCAGGAACACACCTCGGGTGCGCGGGTCATCCACGGACCGACGCTGCATCCCATCGGTGTAGCGTTTCATGAATTTCGCCGCCTCGGTGGTCTGTTCCGTCTCGCGCGTGAGGTCCAGGTACACGTCCAGCAAGGGGAGGACTTTCTGCCCTTCCGCCTGCTGCTCGTTCAACAGGTCTTCGAGTTTGGAGCGGGCCAGCGCGTAGTTACCGCCGTCATAGGCCTGGCGGACCTGGTCCGAAGCCAGGCGCCGCGCCAGGTCATCCCGGTCAGGGTCCAGCCGGTCCTCCTGCCGTTCCAGCAGCTTGGTGGCGTCGGCGTCGCGGCCCAGGCTACGGAGGAGTCCGGCCTGTTTCTGGCGGAGGCTGGCGACCATGTCGGGGTACTTCCGGAACGCGTTCGCCTCGGCGTCCCAGAGTTTGAGCAGGTCCTCGGACCGCTTCTGGCCGCGCAGGATTTCCTCGTGGATACGCCAGGGCAGGACATACGCGCGGACCTGCTCGAGGCTGAGGTCGGCGAAATTCCGGGCCTGGTCGGTCATGCCCAGATCGAGCAGCACACAGGCCAGCCGGGCGTAGCGGCTCGCATCCCTGTACTTGGCCGAGTCCAGGATGCGCTGGCACAGGTATTCCAGATCATGGTCGGTCATGGGCTGATTGAGTTGCGGGTTCAGGGCGTGGCCGGTGGCGTACTTGTCGTGAGCGAAGCGCCCGGCGTCCAGTTCCCAACGGTTCTTGTCCTTGAGGTATCCGAACCACGCGTGGGGGCCGCGACGCCCAGCCCCGACGAAGAGCAGGGCGGGAATGCCGTAGGCGCGGGCCGTGACGTTGGCGTAGTACGCCTGGTCGACGCAGATGCCGCCGTGGTCACGGATGGCGGCCAGCGTGTAGGAGCCGTGCGGCCAATCATATTGCCCGCGGTCGATCCGACCTGCGTCGTAGGTGATGTCATAGAACTTCTGTTCCCACTGGCCCTGGGAACCTTTCACGTTCTTCTGCACCCACAGCAGTTCGTCCAAGGGCACGGGCACATCGACCACGAAGGTGAGCACCACCAGCGACAGGTCGCCGTAGGCGACCTTGGCCCTCGACGAGGAGTAGAGCAACCGGAAGTAGTCGTAGAGACGCGGCACATCGGGGGCATCCTTAGGCGGGCTCGGTCCCATCTGGTTGTGAAGCAGCGGCCGCGGTTGATCCCAGACCAAGGCCAGTGCCAAGATCAGGCCGCGGAACGCCTCGCGCCCTTGCGGATCGTGATCGAACAGGGTTTCGATCAGGCGGTAGCACGCCGGCCAGTCGTCCTCAGGGGAGATGCCTTCCATGAACAGTGCCAGATGCGCATCGGAGTCGAACAGCCACTCGGCGACGTCGCGACGCAGCGGTGTGCCGCGAGCGAAATCGCGGTGGCAGCGCAGCAGCAGGTACGCGTCGGCGGCTCGACAGAGGGGGTCGTACGCGGACTGCGGCAACCGTGCGCTGCCCTTGCCTCCCAGTTCTTTGGAAAAGAGCGTTCCCAGGGTGGCCAGCGCCCGTGGCGCCTCGCCCCCGACCACCGCCGCCACGGCATACCGGCGGGGCAGGCCGTCGTTTGGGTTCGATGACAGCCCTGCCAGGAGTTCCCTCTCCCGTGCGTCAAGACCGGCGGTTTCGCCTCCCGGCAACCGACGGCAAACCAGAGCCAGTCCCAGGACCAGCAGACAAACGACCCAGGCGTTGCGGAACGTATACGCCATGTGCAGTGACCCGGTGTGTGGCCGGTGTGACTCGCGCCCGGAGCATTCGCCGCAGCTTTTGCGGAGACACCGGTTCTCCGCTGCATTCCAGGCGGTATAGTATAGCCGGTTGCCGGGGTCGAACAACCCGGCGTTGCCCTCGCCGAAGCCGAGTCATTTCGCGGCACAAAGCATCGGCAGTGACCGAGTCAGCAGATGCCAAACATGTTCTCTCTGGGGTGGGATGGAGTTCCGTCCAGGCCATTCCGAAAGAGGACGAGTGACGTAAAGGTCAGACAGTGAACCCCGAATCCGACGCGAGTAACGGCGGCGTGCGGGAGCGGCATGTCGCCTGCCCCAAGTGCGAGCACGGTTTCAATGTGCCGGTCACGGTGTCTTTGCGGCCGGATGAACCCGCGCTGCAGCAACTGGTCTCGGGCCGGCTGAACCGTGTCACATGCCCCGAGTGCGAGACGGAGTTTCTGGTCAACGACCCGATCGTCTTCAGGGATGACGAGAAACGGTTTCTGGTCTTCTTCCTGCCGGTCGAGGACACACAGAACTGGCGCGACGCGGAGCGCCAGATGACGGAACTGGCCCAGAGCCTGTTCGGCGCCGACCTGCCCGCCGTGGGCGCGGAGTTCCGACTGGCGCTGACACGCCGCGCGTTCATTGAGAAGATCTACCTGCACGCCCAGGACCTCGACGACCGCCTGGTCGAATACGTCAAGTACCAGCTTCAGCAGCGCGACGGCGAAAAGCTGGACCCGATCCGAAAAGAACTGCTCTACGACTTCTCGAACGCCGATCCGAATCGACTGGCGTTCATCGTCTTCGACCGCGAATCGGGCCGCGCTGCGGCTGGAGCGTACATCCCCATGGATGTCTACCGCGAACTGGCCGAGACGTTCTTCGAGCCCGAAAGCCAGTTGCAGCGCGAACTGAAGCAGTTGTTCCCGGGCTACTACGTCAGCGTCGACCGCCTGCAGTGAGAGCACGGGGCACGGAGCACGGGGCACGGAGCACGGGGCACGGAGCACGGGGCACGGAGCACGGAGCACGGAGCGCGGAGCGCGGGGCGCATTCAGCCGGAGGCATCTGACCTGCCGAAATGCGTGGCAGGTGCGCTGGGTGTGGGAACTCAACTTGTCCAGGGCCAGGGCGTAAGCTTGGCACGGTGCGGCCTGGAAGCGCTCAGAACCCGGCAAGACTGGCGAGCAGGGCGGTAACGCGATGCTGCATCTGGTGGCAGGCCAGAACCCGGGCACGGCCCGCCTCGCCCATGGCCCGACGTTCCTGTTCCGACAGCGCCAGGAGCCGTGACGCCTGCTGCACCATGTCCGCGGCACTGGTGTAGGTCAGCAGTTCCAGCCCCGGCGTGAAGCAACCACGCAACCCGGAATGATCCTCGGTCAGGACCACACCGGCACAGGCCAGCACGTCGAACACCCGCATGGTGATGATATCGCGCTGGTACACTCGGGGCAGGTCGAGGTTGCCGATGCTGGCGTTGTAGATGCACGTCAGATGGTCCTGGTGCTGAGCGAACCCGCGGTACGCGGCCGCCAGCCCTTGCCACCCGTCATCACCGTAGGTCTGAAGCCCCAACCCGGCCAAGGCCTGCACCCGGACCACGCGCAATTCGTGGGCCAGCCAGCCGTCCAGAAGGTCAAGCATGGCGGGAAGACCCATCTTGCCGACCGCCGGACTGTGACCCATTCGTGCCGGCAGCAGTTCCGGCGCTGCGCCCAATCCGGCAAAACCAGGCGAGTCCGCCGCTCCGGTTGCCAGTTCCGTGAGCCATCCCCCGAGTTCGCACAGGTCCGCCGCGGTCAAACCTGCCGCACCCAGCGCCGCAACGGCCTTCTCCTTCTCCTTTATCATGGACTGCCCCACGAAGCTGAGTCCACAGCGCCACGGCTCCAACCGGCTCGGATCCGTTACCGGCTGCCGGCGTTCGGGCGCGGCCAGCGGCAGAAAACTCACGTGCGTCAACCCCAGGCGCTGGAATTCCGCCACCAGCCCCTGGTCATGGCAGAACAGCCGGCAGTACTCCACCTTGGTGCCGTCGTAAAGGGTGAACCGCTGCGCCGGCAGCGGATCGATCGTCCACGACAAGTACGGGATCTCGCGCCGCGTGGCCAGAAACGCCAGTTCCGGAGAGAAATTGATGGAGAAGACGAATCCGGGATTGAGCCGAGCGCAGGCAGTGTCAAAGCTGCTCACACTCAGGTCCGCGGCGCGGACGCATTCGACACTGTAGCCGCGCGCCAAGAATTCCTGGCGCACATCGTTGGCCAGCAGTACGTAGTCGATAAAGAGAACGTCAGTCTTCGCCATGAACCTGACTCGGAGAGCGAAACATTGACATCACCCCGGCGCATGACAGTGCGCTCAAGGCACTCTTCACGCCGGCCGATTGCCTCACTGTACCGTCACACCAGGCGTGGCGCCAGTACCGTGCCATGTCCATAGCCTGGCCGTGCGGGGGGGCGGTTTTCGCAGCGAGACGGGTTAGTCCCAGGCCCCGGCGTGGACACGGCGGGCCTCGTCGCTCAGGAGCGGGCCGACAATCTCGACCGGGTCACGGGCGTGGACCAGCACCTCGCGACACGGCACCACAAGACTGCCGTGCGTCAGGCGTCCAAGTTCCTCGGCGGACAGACCATAGACAATCCCCCGGACTCCAGCCCAATAGATGGCGCCGGCGCACATCGCACACGGTTCGGTGCTGGCGAAAAGCGTGGCCGAACCACGCCTGGCGGCGTCCCACTCGCGCACCGCGCGACGCACCAGAGTCATCTCGGCGTGCGCCAGCGGATCGCGGTCGGTCTTGACCGTGTTCTCCGCTGCCAGCAGGTTTCCGTCCGCGGCCACCAGCAGCGCCCCAAAGGGATGATTGCCTTTCTCGCGGGCGCTGAGCGCGAGCCGAAAACTCTTGCGCAGGTATGCGTGTATCGATTCGCTGTTCATGTGGGGCACCGCTCCGATTCCGTTCGACCTGACGTGCAGGCGGCACGGGCCGTCCCGCGTCACGCGCCACTACAGGTACCGCCACTCAGGGCACGGTGCAAGGGTGATGCGTCAGTCGCGGGTGGAGATAAGGTCGAAGTCTGACTTGGGCTGACACCTAAAGTGGTCGGAGCGGTCGCAGACGCTGAGCCTGTCGAAGGGCTCGCTCCGACACCCGCGGGAGCGAGCCGCTCCCGCCACGTTGCCAGAACGACCCGAACAAACAGTGAGTAACGCCCACGCATGATCGGCCGGTCTGCCGCCCGGGGGATGCTGACGCATTACGTGCAAGGTGGGGTGGGCTCTTGCCACGGGCCCCGACAGGTGGTAGTATGGTGGAGTGGAGCGGAACGGACACGTCAGGCAAGTCCAACCTTTCTGACAAACCTGCGGATATGGGGTGTGGCATGGCACGAATGCGTGAACAGGTCGAGTGCGCTGCCGCGGCGCTACGTGCGGCGCTGCCGGCTTGGCAAACGCCCGTGGGCGTGGTGCAGTTAGGGACCGGGTTCGATCCGGCCGGACTGCTCGACGAGGAACTGGGGAGCTTTTCCTTTTCGGACATCCCAGGCATGCCCCCCGGTCCCTCACCGGCCGGGCATCCGTTGCGCGGAGTCTTGGGCCGATGCGGCGAGGTCCAGATTCTGCTGCTCAACGGACACCGGCATGTCTTCGAAGGTTACGGGATCGCTCCCTGTGTCCTCCCGGTCTGCGCCGCCGTAGCGTGCGGAGTCCGCAACGTCATCCTGCTCGTGACGGGCGGTGGCGTGCACGAGGAGTTTCGCCCAGGCACGTGGGTGGCGGCCACCGACTACGTGAACAACCAGTACACCTCACCGTTGGTGGGAAACCTGGACCTTGGGGGAGAGGAGTGCTTGGACATGACGCAGGCGTTTTCGCAACCGCTACTCTCCGAGGTCGTCAATGCTGCCAGCGAGGTCGGGGTGACGGTGCGCATGGGCACCTACCAGGCAGACGTTGGCCCCCAGTTGCAGACACCTCTGGAAGTGGAAATCGCGCGCCAGCATGGCGCCGACGCCCTCGGCATGAACGGAGTGCAGGAAACCATTGCGGCTTGCGCCATGGGCGCGCGCACGGCCGCGCTGATCCTGGTCAACTACCTGGCCGCCCACCATGCCGGAAAGCCGCCGTCATTTGCCCAGATCGCAGAGGTCAGCGCCTTCGCGTCGCCGCCTATGATGCGGGCGCTGCGCTTGGCACTGCAGCAGTTGCCGACCGGGTAATGCGTCAGAACCCGTGAAAAAATCGTCAGTGGCCTGAACGTGGCCTTGTGGCCC
>MHBL01000284.1 GCA_001803235.1 Lentisphaerae bacterium RIFOXYA12_64_32 | reverse complement strand
CCTTGGACACGCGAGCGAATCGATGTCGTAGACGCGCTCGAGCAGCGTGTGCCAGTCGATGAACCGAAGTGGACGGAGTCCAGCTTGGTGGACGGAGTCCACGGAGGTCCACGAGCACGGCGAAGCCGCGCGCAGTGCAGTTGGTGGCCGCGTTGACGCATCCGCGCGTCGCATCGCGCGCGGGCTTCGGCGCTTGGGGCTTGTCGACAGGTACGCCAGCGAGGGTGCGTGAAACGTCGGTGGCTCGTGCGGGTCGTCGGGGTGCGGTCGTCTCGTCATCACGCTCGCGGGGCACGATGTGACGTCGCCACTTCGACGCGCTCGACAGCACTCCGCTGTAGCGCACGAGCGGCCTGCGCGGTGCCGGGATCAACGACGTGATGCGCGCGAGCAGCTGCAGGGGCTCGAGCAACAAGTGGGTCCGCGTGGGGCATCGCGGGTATTTGACTTCGTACGCGATGCGCCCGTCGTGGGTCCAGCTCATGCGCTCGAGGCTCAGGCCGTGGCGAAGCACATAGCGACATAGGCTCTCGCGGCCAACGTCGTCGCCCGCGCGAATGTGCACGCCCGCATGCAGGCTCCACCCCTCGTGCTCGGCCGACCACGGCGTGTTCTTGCGCATGCCGAAGCGCGCGTGGTCCGGGTCCGCACCGTGGGCCACGCCGTCGGCGTCCACGTGGCCGTACCGTCCAAGCCGCAAGCTGAGCTGCGCGCACGCCTGCTCGGGCGACGGGTCGCGGTCATGATGCTCGTCGTCGTGATGGCCGCGATGACGGACCAGCCAGCGCGTCACGCGCTTGTCCACGGCCGCGATGACGGACCAGCCAGCGCGTCACGCGCTTGTCCACGCGCTCGACAACGTCACGAAGCTCCGACTGCGACGGCGCACGCGTGGGCGTGAACACGACGTGCTCGCCGTCGGTGCTCGTGCTGTAGACGCCGTCGAGCCCGATGACATGCTGGTGCGGATTGAGATTCAGCGAGCAGCAGTCGATCGATCTCCGTTCCCGACGACGACGACCCCGAGTACCAGGCCAAAGCCGCCGAGTTCGACGAGTGGCTCACGGATTGGCGTCGCACGCTGCGCAACACGATCACGCGGCGCGACTACCTCATTCAGCTCGGGCTGGCTTCGCGTCGAGGTGCAAAGAACGTCGAGGACGAGGACGAAGACGACGACGAGGCCGACGTGTCGTGAGCCGTCGCCCGAGTCGAGTAGCCCGCACAACTCCAACCCGCGTCGGGCACCCGCTCGTGACCCGCGGTGGGACCGTAGACTGCAGCTGATACCCACGTTGCG